>CAYPJB010000017.1:0-23152 GCA_964410845.1 uncultured Bacteroidales bacterium
CCGAGTTTGGTCGGATCGACGTACTGGTCAATGCTGCTGCCATCTGGAGCAGCAAACCACTCGAACAAGTGACTGCAGCCGATGTCATCCAAAACTTCGAAGCCAACACGCTAGGCACCTTCCTGTGCAGTCAGCAGGTTGGGCTGGCGATGGTGAAGCAGCCCGAAGGTGGCAATATCATCACCATCGGTGACTGGGCCTGCGAACGGCCCTACCTCAACTATGCCGCCTACTTCCCATCGAAGGGGGCTATCCCCACGCTCACCCGCACACTCGCTGTCGAGCTAGGTACCCGCAATCCCAACATTCGGGTGAACTGCATCCTCCCCGGCCCGGTGATGCTGCCCCCTGATCTGCCAGAAGAAGAGCGGAACGAAGCTATTAATGCCACGCTGGTGAAACGGGAAGGCAAGCCGGAGAATGTGGCCCATGCCGTGCGGTTTTTGATCGAGAACGATTTTGTGACAGGGGTATGTCTGCCGGTCGATGGCGGACGGACTGTGTATGCTTCTTGAGTTGATATGCCATATCATAACAGTTGAATAACCAACTGCAGGAAGCAGCGATATGTCCAGTAGTTTCGTTGTCGGCATCGATCTCGGCACCACTAACACCGCCCTGGCACACACGCCTGTTCTGGAACAGATTGATCCGCAGACGAAGCCGGTCATCGCCACGATGGCTATTCCGCAGATAGTGCAGCCTGGCGAGGTGGCTGAGCATCCGTTGTTGCCTTCGTTCCTTTATCTGCCTGCTGCAGGTGAACAGGCAGCGGGAAGCTTGGCCCTGCCTTGGGATGCCAAGCGAGACTACTCGGCTGGTGTGTTTGCTCGTTCGATTGGGGCCAAGGTGCCGGGGCGCATGGTGTCGTCCGCCAAGAGCTGGCTTTGCCATGCGGGTGTGGATCGTCATGCTGATATTCTTCCCTGGCAACCACCAGCCACGCCGGGTGGTAGTGCACCTGCGACCGAACGCCGTATCTCGCCAGTGGTAGCGTCTTCGTACTATCTACAGCACTTGCGAGAGAGCTGGAATCATGCTCATGGCAAGAAAGGCCCCAAGCTCGAAGAGCAGAACATCGTTCTGACCGTGCCGGCCTCCTTCGATGCAGTTGCTCGTCAGCTGACTGTCGAAGCGGCACAGTCGGCTGGCCTGCCTCAACTCACGCTTCTCGAAGAACCGCAGGCGGCGTTCTATGCCTGGATCGAAACACACCAGGAGAACTGGCGGGATCTCGTCAAGGTCGGCGATGTCATTCTCGTCGTCGATGTGGGTGGTGGCACCAGCGATTTGAGTCTGATCAGCGTCACCGAAGAAGAAGGCAGACTCAACCTCAACCGCATGGCGGTGGGTGACCATATTCTGCTCGGTGGCGACAACATGGATCTTGCCCTTGCCCATCAATTAATGGAGAAGCTGCAAGCCAAGGGACACAAGCTCGATGGCAGCCAGTTGATGGCTCTCAACCACGGCTGCAGGGCAGCAAAGGAGACATTGCTGACTGATCCTAAACATGCACAGCAAACCGTCACCGTGCTGGGCCGTGGCAGCAAGCTCGTCGGTGGCAGCATGACTACCGAACTGACACTGGACGACATCAAGCAGGTGATGCTCGAAGGCTTCTTTCCGCTCGTTCCTGCGAGTGCGGAATTGCATCGGGGCATCTCGTTTGGTCTCCAGGAAATGGGGCTGCCTTACGCTTCGGATCCAGTGATCACCAAGCATCTGGCGCAGTTTCTGCGGAACCATGCAGATGCATTGAAAACCCACTATGAGAAGGCCAAGCAACCCGTTCGCAGCTTGCCTACTGCTGTGCTATGCAACGGTGGTGTCTTCAAAGCCAAGTTGCTTCAAGATCGCTTGATGGAGCAACTGAACCAGTGGGCCAGGGATGCCAAGGCTCCGCCCGGCCGCATGCTGGAAGGCACCGATCTTGACCAGGCGGTGGCCCGTGGAGCTGCCTACTACGGCCTGGTACAGAAAGGGCAGGGTGTTCGAATCCGTGGTGGCATCGCCATGACCTATTATGTTGGCATCGAGACTGCTCGCCCTGCAGTTCCGGGCCGTCAACCTCCCATCCGGGCGCTCTGCGTAGCCCCGATGGGTATGGAAGAAGGAACGACCGCATCGGTTCCCGGCCTCGAGTTCGGTCTCGTGGTGGGGGAACCTGTTCGGTTCCGTTTCCTTGGTTCCAATACCCGTCGCGACCCGCTCGGTACACTCGTCGATCAGTGGGAAGAGACCATCCAGGAACTCAGCCCCATTGAGATGCAACTCAAAGCAGAGCCTGCCAAGAAGGGAGCACCTGCAACGGGTTCCGTACCGGTTCGGCTGGAAACCAATGTGACCAGCATCGGAACACTCGAACTCTGGTGCGTCAGCCGAGATGGCAAACAACGTTGGAAGCTCGAATTTAACGTGAGAGATAAAGTGGGGAAGTGAGCATGCTGAGTAGTATCATCCACTTGAACTAACGGTGCGGTTGCTCGTATCGAGATGAGCTGTGTCAGTTTGAGTGAAGCAAAGTACAAAGCAGAGAAGGTGATCACCAGCAGCAGCAAACAGGAAAAAGTACACCCACCAGTGCGTTTCCTTGGCTGTTCGAGAACAGGCCTGACTTCAACGGGTTTTTCAGTGATGGGCTGAACGGATTGTGCTGATCCTGGTTGAGTTGAATGCTGTTTAGGTTGCTGTGCCAGCAGCTTCCACAGTGATGCTTCCTGATCGCGAAGGACTCCTCGATAGAGATTCAAGAGACTGACAGGTGCTTGTTCAGCAAGTATCTTCGTTTCCAGATTGTCGAGCAGTTTTTGCCGCTGACGCTGCAATTGCAGCAACCCGACAAGAGGTTCAGTTGTTCCGATGCCAAGCAACTTCTCGACAACTAGCAGTTCATCGGCTGAGATTTGAGGATATTCCGCTTTCACTTGTGCGAGGATGTCAGCACGGTCGTGCCCTTCCTCCAACCAACCCAGAACTGCAGCTTCGATGCTGTTGAAGCGATTCGACATGACTATCTCCCAAAAGTAGAATTGGATGCCTCTACTTAGGGTTCAATGTCGCACGAAATGTCGCATTTTTCGGTATGAGGAATGGCGTAAGTCTAATCAGAGTATGAAGTTGTGAAAAATGCGATTTCTCAATTGTTTCGCAATGTGACAAAGAAAACTGGCGACTTTTGGAAAAAGTCGCCAGAACACATCTACAGGTTGTTCAAAGGCCTACTTGCTTGGTGCTGGCGGGGGCGAGGCAGGTGGATTTGCTGGTTTCGGTTCACCCATGCTGGCTGGAGCAATTATCATCTGTTGCGTTCGCAACTGCTTGTAGACCTCGTTCAGTTTCTGGAATATCTGATTCGTTTTGGTTGCATCCTGGCCGTTGGCTGCCACTTTCAGGGAATCTGCTGCTTCGTTAAACTCTCTGGTGAGCAGCGTCAACTTGGTTCTTTGCTCGTCAGTGGCCTGCGTCAGCTTGAGTTGGGTGATGTACCCACCCGTTTCTTTCAATGCAACGCTGGCCATCTCCAAGTCTTTCCAGCGGTCGCTGTAGTAAAATTCGTGTGCAGCGTTGATCTGCGACTTGCCCCGCTCCATGAGTTCAGCAAAAGTAGGAACGACATCCGGGGCCAGTGGTGTCAGCGAGGCCTTTTCAGCCGATTGACAGCCGCTAATGAGGCAAATGACAAAGAGAGTAAGAATACGAGACGAAGCACGAGTTCGGACCATGGCATCCACCCTTTTGGTGCCAGCCGAACGGCGTGAGGTTACTTCCCCGTGGCGTCGGTTGGGCTGGCATATCGAGAATCGGACGTGGTCGCATACAGATCGCGCGGACGTTTCCTTTCCGCATCCGTGCAGAGCAGCGGATCGTCGGACCGACGTGGTGGGTTGCTCCAGGCGGTAGACTTGCCCCACTGACACCCAACGAGCATGGAACAGGAAAGTAACGCAAACAGCAATACTCGGGATGACAGCATGGCAGGTTTCCCCCTTCATTCCAGACACTGGATGAATCCAAGTGTCCTACAGAATCGTGGTTCTACCCAACCATGCGCTATTGTCGCTGAGTTGTGCAGGGAATGTCTAGAGAATGTAGAAGATTTTTTGCCAGATTCCTGCCGTACTTGACCTACCTGTTACGATGAGCATAGCTGGCGCAGCCGCTGTTACGCGCAGAGTTTCGCTGGATTGTCGCCAACATCGCTCCGCCTGCGTGTACATCCCCTGCCTGCATCGCTATCTTGTTTATGTGACATTCACCGTGATGCTGCCATTGATGATCTTCGGGAAGCGATCCGCTCCCAGCTACGATGATGATTTCTTCGCCGATACCCGTATGTCGTTCGGCGAGCACATCGAAGATCTGCGCAGCCATCTGGTCCGGGCGCTGAAGTGGTTCTGCCTGGGGTTGATACTGGGTTTTGTCTTCGCCAAGTCGATGCTGGAGTACATCACCAAACCAGTGGATGCGGCCATCGCCAACTATTACGAAGAGCGACGGCAGAATGAAGGCAAAGGAATTGATGATCCGGCGCATCGGTTTAATGAAAAGCCAGTGCCTCTCAAGTACGAAATCAGTGTGGAAGATATTGCCAAGCTGGTGCAGAAGGTGATGCCTGATGCCAAGCTTCCGCCCATTTCACCAGCAACACCACCTGTTGAAATCACCCTGACGTTGAAGAATCAAGGCAAGCTGGCTTTCGAGCAGATTCCTTTTCACGAACGGATGGGCCATCGAAATGTGCTGACGGCATTGAGCGCCACCGAAGCGTTTGCCGTCTGGATGCTGGTGGCGGTGGTGCTGGGGCTGGTCATCAGCAGTCCACTGGTGCTCTATGAACTCTGGGCATTTGTCGCGACAGGGCTGTACCCTCATGAAAAGAGATACGTCTACTATCTTCTCCCGATGAGCATTGGACTTTTCCTGGGTGGTGTGCTGGTCTGTCAATTCTTTGTGATGCCTGCCGCACTGGAGGCCCTCTTCTCCTTCAATGCCTGGCTGGAGATCGATCCTGATCTGCGGCTGCGGGAATGGCTGGGCTTTGCGATCATGATGCCAGTCATCACCGGCCTGTGCTTTCAGACGCCTTTGGTGATGATGTTCCTGGGCAAAGTAGGAGTCTTCTCCGCTGCAGACTTCCTGTCCAAGTGGCGAGTGGCTGTATTTATTCTGATGATCGTGGCAGCGGTCTTCAGTCCATCCATCGATGCAGTCAGTTTGTTCATCCTTTGGGTGCCGATGTGTGCGCTCTACTTCTTCGGCATTTTCCTGGTGAAGATGGTGGAAGGCCAGCGTGAACCGGAACCGGTGGAAGCAGTAGATGAGGTGCCTTTCGATCCGGATATGATGAAGTAGTCTTCCAACAACCCGTCGCAAACGGTAAGCTGCCACCTCTTCAGGGAGGCTGAGGCAGTGGCGAAGGAACGTTCTACCGTTCGCAATATCTTTGAATATCTGGGCGTGCGCATCTTGCTGGCAGCCCTGCAGGCCATTCCGCTTAGTTTGGGGTATGCCCTGGCTGAAGGATTGGCTTTCCTGGCCTATTTTGTTGATCGTCGTCATCGTCAGGTTGCTGAACAGAATCTGCAGATTGCTTACCCTCACTGGACGGTGACGGATAGAAATAAGGTTGTTCGGCAGGTCTATCGCCATTTCTGCATGATGATCATCGAGATGGCACATCTGCCTCGCATGCTCCATACCCATAACTGGCGTAAGTACATGGAGCTGCGTGGTGGTTCGGCTATGGTTGGCGCCCTGCTCTCTGGCCGACCTGTGCTTGTGATCACCGGTCATCTGGGCAATTGGGAACTGGCAGGGTATGCCTTCGGACTGCTCGGCTTCAAAAGCTACGCCGTTGCTCGGCCACTCGATAATCCCTACCTCGATGCTCTGGTCAAGCGTTTCCGCAGGAAGACTGGTCAGGAACTGCTCAACAAGAACGGCGATGCCAACCGCATGGCTGACATTTTGAATGGTGGAGGCACCCTCTGTACTCTCGCTGATCAGGACGCAGGCCCCAATGGGCTGTTTGTTCCCTTCTTCGGTAAGCCTGCTTCCACCCACAAGGCCGTGGCTTTGCTGGCCCTGCACCATGAAGCCCTGGTGGCGGTGGCAGCTGCCCGACGTGTTGGTATTGGGATGAAGTATGCCATCGATGTCGAGACCGTCATCGACACCCGTGAACTGTTACAGGACGCGAATCCGGTACGAACACTGACCGAACAGTATACTGCCGCCTGGGAACGCCTCGTCTGCAAGGCACCAGAACAATATCTATGGTTACATCGACGCTGGAAGCATGAACCACGTGCCAGGAATGCCAGGCGTCAGGCTGCGTAACACTTCACATTGAGATATCATGCCTACTGGACCGCAAGTTATACTGTTGCTGAAATTCGCGGTCGGTCTTGTGACAGCACTGTTGATAGCCTCGGCTGTCGCCCTGGCAGTGAAGAAGCCTCGGTTGCATGGTATCCTGAATTCAGTCCTCACGCTGCTCACGCTTGTTACCGTGGTACTGTTTGAAGTCATTATTCGTTTCATGGGAGTTGATGTCAAAGCTCACATGAACGAAGATGCCCGCTTTGCTCTTCGGATTCATCTCTGTTTCGTTATCCCCCTGACGCCGATTCTGTTGTGGATGCTCATCAGTGGCTGGAAACGTCGCATCAGGATGCACCTCCTGGTGTCAGTAGTATTTCTTGTTTTGTGGATAGGCATGTTTGTAACAGGCATGTTCTATCTGCCCCACTATGATCAGCGGCCTGCAGACAATCCTGGTCCACAAAGAGTAGAGCCCAGGTAATTCGCAGTTGCAATTACTCCGCTATTTAGCAGAATGTGGTAACTCACAGAAACGCCCACAAGGAACCCCCATGAAACCCCCTTCGCTGACCATTGGCATCGAAGAAGAATATCAGATTATCGATCCGAAAACGCGTGAGCTGAAGTCGTACATCACTCAGATACTCGACGAAGGCAAGCTGGTGATGCGGGAAGCTGTGAAAGCGGAACTGCATCAGAGCATGATTGAAGTAGGCACCGAGATTTGCCGAACACCTCAGGAAGCGAAAAGCGAGATCGTTCGACTGCGCAAGGGCGTGATGGAGCTTGCTGCCAAGCACGGCCTCAAAATCGCAGCTGCAGGTACGCACCCCTTTTCCAGTTGGATAGAACAGGAGATCACCCCTTTCGAACGCTATCTAGGCGTCTGGAAGGATATGCGTGATCTTGCCCATCAACTGCTGATCTTCGGTACCCACGTACACATCGGTATTGAAGATAAGGAATTCATGCTCGATGCCATGAATGTGTCGCGGTACTTTCTACCACATGTGCTGGCACTCTCGACGAGTTCACCGTTCTGGATGGGCCGCGAGACGGGGCTGAAAAGCTACCGCAGCATCATCTTCCGGCATTTCCCACGTTCAGGGTTCCCGCCCACGTTTGATTCCTATGCCCAGTTCAACCAGTTTGTGGATGTGCTGGTGAAGACCAACTGCATCCCCGATGGCACCAAGCTCTGGTGGGATGTACGGCCTAATCATCGATACCCGACACTGGAATTCCGCCTGTGTGATGTCTGCACACGAGTCGATGAAGCGGTCTGCGTGGCAGCGATCTTCCAGGCTCTGATTGCCAAGCTGTGGAAACTGCGTCGCGATAACCTGACCTTCCGTCACTATCCGATGGCCCTGATCGAAGAGAACAAGTGGCGCTCGGTACGCTACGGCCTCGATGGCAGCCTTCTGGATCTCGGCAAGCAGACCGAAAAGCCCGCCAAGCACCTGATCCGCGAGTTCCTCACCTGGTTCCTCAGCGACGTGCTCGACGATCTGGGCAGCCGTAAAGAAGTGGAATACGCCTTCGACATCCTGGAGAAAGGTTCGAGTGCCGACCGTCAGTTGGCGATGTTCCACAAGACAGGTGATTTGAAGGACGTGGTGGATCAACTCATTCGAGAGAGTGAGGAAGGGGTGTTGGGGTAGACACACTTGTTTTTGTTAATGCAGAAGCATTACAATGTAACGACAAATGATCGCTGGGAGGGTGAGGCTCCTGCCGAGCCCTGAACTCTCCGGGATCTCCATTGGAACATTACGACATGTCCAAAGCAACACAATCCAAGAAACGGCATACATCGAGTGACTTGAAGAAACTCTTCGGACCACAGTTTCGTATGCCCACGGATGAGGAGATGCTTTCAACAAAACCAATTGAATTGAATGTGATTCTGGCTGAATTGAAGCAGCGACATCGAGAGAAGAAGCGAACATCTACACATGAGCTAGCGCAAGTACGAAAGGAACTGCAGAAACTATTGAGTCGATTAGCGAAGATTGAGAAGAATCTGATCGCTCCTTAGTGTGGAAAGGTTTGCCTTGAAAAGCCAATATCAAGTCGATTGGAGCATGGTAAAATCATGGATCAGCAAAACATGGGACATGTTGAGAGATGACCCAATCAAACTGGCCCAGTTCGAACGGGACTTGTTAAAGCTACAAAGAAACCTTGAAGAAAGACCCAAGCGATTCGGTGAGCCTGTGGATGATCTCACGACTCTCAAAATTACACGTTGCATCGGATTCACACGGATATTGATTGCAAACTACGGGATTATTCCCCAGCATAAGATGGTTGTCGTGAACATGCTTCGTCTTCGGAAATGAAATATCAGTAGGGAACATCAACAAAGTGCCATGCCTGCCTAAAGCACAGCTGTGGTTTGATCAGTGGATCGCGTGCCCTGCATCCGTTCATATTTCCTGTTGTGACATTCAATTCCAGAGCGTCTCACCTCATATCCTGTCTGATATCCCCTGTCTTCTGGTTCCTTGATCCATGTCATCACCTCTTATCGTCTCCGTTTCCGGTATCCGTGGCATCGTCGGCGAAAGCCTGACGCCTGAGGTGACACTGCGATTTGCGGAGGCGTTGGGTACTTCCTTTGGTACCGGTAGTGTGGTGGCACTGTGTCGCGACAATCGACCGAGTGGCACCATGCTCGGGGCGGCGGCGGCGGCGGGGCTGATGAGTGTTGGCTGTGAAGTCTTTGATTTAGGCGTGGCACCTACGCCAACCGTAGGTGTGATGATTCGCGAGAAGAAGCTTGCAGGGGGCATACAAATCTCAGCGAGCCATAATCCCGCACCGTGGAACGGGCTCAAGCTTTTTGGCAGCGATGGGGCGGTGCTGGCTCCCGAAGCGGGAAAGAAGATTGTGGAGTTGTTCAACAGCCAGGCGTTTGTGCGATCCAGCAAGTACTGTTCAGCCGCCTGGCAACTGGCGCCTGCTTCTAATGAATCGACTTCGGCTCTGCACATTCATGCTCGCACCGCTGCGGCACAGGCCAACATCGAAGCTGTTCGTCGTAAAGGCTTCCGCGTCTTCGTCGATGCCAACGGTGGGGCTGGTGGGCCACTCAGTGCTCATCTGTTGCAGCTTCACCTGAGCTGCATGGTGGAAGGGTTGGGAATGCATCCCAGCGATACCTTTGCCCATACACCTGAACCAACCGAAGAGAATCTGAAGACGATCGCCCCTCTGGTTGCAGAAAAGCGATGTGCCGTGGGGTTTGCTCTCGATCCTGATGCAGATCGTCTGGCACTGATTGACGACAAGGGCCGGTATATCGGTGAAGAATTGACACTGGCGCTCAGCCTGGAATATGTGCTGCGTCAACGGAAGGGGCCGGTGGTGGTGAACATGTCCACTTCGCGAATCAACGAAGACATTGCGAAGAAGCATGGTTGCGCCTTTCATCGCAGTGCTGTGGGTGAAGCCAACGTCGTCGCGTTGATGCGCAAGGTGAATGCTGTGATCGGTGGCGAGGGGAACGGTGGGGTAATCTATCCACGCGTAGGCTGGGTGCGTGATCCCTTCGTCGGCATGGCACTCGTCCTGAGCCTGATGGCAGAGGAGAACAAACCACTCAGCGCGATAGTGGATGAGTTGCCCAGGTATGTGATTCAAAAGGATAAATACACTGTCAGTGCAGAGAAGTTGCCTTCGCTGTACGATTCACTGGTGAGGAGCTATCCGGAAGCGAAATCCAACCGCGAGGATGGTCTTCGTCTGGATTGGGCTGATCGCTGGGTCCATGTGCGGCCCAGTAACACTGAACCGATCGTGCGAGTCATTGCTGAAGCACCTTCGTCGTTGCTGGCCAGTGAACTTTGTTCCATGGTTGGCAATCTGGTAGAGGGGTAATGCGATGCAAGTTACGCCTGCTACTACCGTTCGCAATCTGCAGGTTATCCTCTTCGCTCTCGTCGGCGGACTGGTAGTACTGATGGTTGTCATCATGTCAGTGCTGATGCAAGTGAAGCCCGGTGGCTTCATCGGGGCACAAGGCCCTAAACTGGGGGAACTTCCACTCATCACCACGGTGCTTTGTGGCATTGCAGTAATGAATCTGGTCATTTCACTGGGTTTGCCTGCATTCATTACTCGAACCAGTGTTGGGCAGTTGGCAAAGACAGTCAAACCTGTGGAAGTGGAAGTTGCCAGTTGGGATACGGAGAACATTGCCTGGCAGGAAAAGGTGCCTGAGGAAACGATGACGAAACTGCTCAGCATCTTTCAGGCTGAAAAGATCATCGCGGGGGCATTATGTGAAGCGGGTGGCATGCTTTCCGCCGTGGCTTACCTGCTGGAAGCGAACTGGGTGGCAGTGGTACTGCTGTTTCTTTGCATCGCAGCGATGCTGATGCGTTTGCCCACGCTGGATGGAGTGAACCGCTGGCTTTTGACGCAGGTCACTAGGCTGCACGACAGGTAAGTGCTATGTCTGACGGTAGCGGTGCATGATAGAATAGAACTGTTGTTCGTTGTCAGGGCTAGACCATGCAGGGATTCATGTCGTGGTCCATACCGTTCACCAGAATCGCTGGCATCATGGTGCGTATCCACCTGATGTTCGTGATATTCCTGGTAGCGATGGTGCTGGATGCCGGCAAAAATTACGGTGCGCATCATGCGATGGAGATGTTCATTTACATGATCATGCTCTTCAGCATCGTGCTGATGCATGAGTTTTGGCACTGTTGTGCCGGTCGTGCAGTGGGTGGCCATGCGGAAGAGATTCTCCTTTGGCCTCTAGGTGGTCTGGCCTATGTGCATCATCCGCACAACCCGTGGGCAAGTTTTATCACCACCGCTGGTGGTCCTGCGGTCAATCTCGTATTCTTCTTGTTCAGTGCGATCATCATCCTGATCATGGGCTACTGGCCGCCTTTGCACCCGCTCTGGAATCCCTGGGCACTGGTATCAGCTACGAGCGGCAACGAAGTAGTGTTGATGGAAAGTCTGCCCTGGTATGCCGCCTGGCTGATTCGTTTCTATCATCTGAACTGGTTCCTGTTCCTGTTCAATGTGTGCTTCCTTGGCTTTCCGCTGGATGGCGGACGAATGCTGCAGGCAATTCTTTGGCATCGAACCAGCTATTATCAGGCTACCAAGATGGTCTGCTATACTGGTTTCGCCATGGCCATTCTGCTCGGTCTTGCTGTGCTCTTCCTGGTGCCGAAGGAGAGCTACTCGACCATCATCATGACGGTCTTTCTCTGCATGCACATTTTCAGCACCTGCCAGATGGAACTACAACGGTTGGAGATGGGACCCATGGATGATAGTCCCTACGGCGACTTCTCAGAAGGCTACACCAGCTTGGATCGCACTACCCGACAGCGAGAGCAGAAGCCATCGTTCCTGCAGAAATGGATGGCAGAGCGAGCTGAGCGCAGACGGCTGCGTGATGAAGAACAGCAACTGGCGGATGATCAACGCTTCGACGATCTACTGGTGAAGATCAAGGAAGGTGGCATGCAGACGCTGACGAATGATGAGCAGCGGTTCCTGAAACGCATGTCGGCCAAGGTACGTGAGAAACGTAACAAGTAACACCTACGAATGATTGGTATTCGATGCTCATAGAACCCCGCACGCTGGCTGGCTTTCGAGACTATTTGCCGAATCTGATGATCCCGCGTGAACGCCTGATGGAACGCGCTCGCGAGGTATATCGTTCCTATGGATTTGTCCCCATCGATACGCCAGCCCTCGAATATACTGAAGTGCTGCTGGGCAAAGGTGGGGAAGAAACCGATAAGCAACTCTATCGGTTCAAAGATCATGGTGATCGCGATGTGGGACTGCGGTTTGATCTGACGGTACCGCTGGCTCGATTCGTCGCCCAGCATATTGGTACTCTCGGAACCCCTTTCAAAAGGTATCACCTGGCTCCGGTCTGGCGGGGCGAGCGGGCTCAGCGAGGTCGCTATCGCGAATTCGTGCAATGCGATTTCGACACCATCGGCACCACCAGCAACGCTGCTGACATTGAGGTGGCACTGGTCGTCCACGATCTGCTCGTGGCCCTGGGTTTCACCCGATTTGTGATTCACATCAACAATCGCATGATCCTCAATGGTCTGCTCGAAGAACTGCAACTGGCGGATAGGACTGCACCCCTGCTTCGGTCGCTGGACAAGCTCGCCAAGATCGGGCGGGCAGAAGTGTCAGCCGAGATGCAATCCAAGGCAGGTGTCTCGAACGAACAGGCGGAGCGTATTCTGACGTTGTCTGAGATCACAGGGGACAACCTCGAGATTCTCCAGAAGATGCAAACACTCTTCGGCAACAATGCCAAGTGTGCTGAGGGAATCAAACGCTTGCAGGAACTGGTTCAGGTGACGACCCAGGCGGGCATCCCCCCTGAACGCATCCAGATCGATCTCGGCATCGCTCGCGGTCTCGATTACTATACCGGCACCGTTTACGAAACGCTGCTCACCGATCTGCCCACCATTGGCAGCATCTGTTCGGGTGGAAGGTATGACAATCTGGCCAGCTTGTATACCAAACAGATTCTGCCGGGTGTTGGGGCTTCGCTGGGGCTGGATCGACTGCTGGCGGCCATGGAAGAGCTGAAGCTCCTTCCTGCCACATCGACAGCAGCGAGCGTGCTGGTGGTGCAGTTTGCTGCCGAACAGCTTGGCTACTATCAGGCAACAGCACGTCAGCTACGGGCGGCGGGAATTGGTGTTGAGGTCTATCCCGAAGCCCGTAAGCTGGGGCAACAATTGTCCTATGCGGAAAAGAAGGGCTTCAAGATTGCACTGATTGCCGGTCCGGATGAAGTGGCAAAAGGTATCTGGCAAGTGAAAGATCTTGCCCAACGCAGCAGTTCGAATGTGAATGCTGCGGAGTTGGTTGCGACCATACAGAAGATGATTTGATAGTCCTCCCTTTTTCACGGGGAGTGAAGCAAGGTGTCCTATGCGCTGCCTGATCCCTTTGTTTCATTTGCTGTTGACTTCTGTGATCGTCGCCCAACCCCCAGGCGATGTGGAAGCCTACCCGGAGCCTTCCGAAGTACCAGGCCATTTGCCCGGTGCGGTAAGACACAAGAAGGCCATGGTGGCAGCGGCCCATCCGCTGGCAGCGAGGATCGGTACAGACATCCTGCAAGCAGGCGGTAACGCTATCGATGCCACGGTAGCGGTGCAGATGGCACTCACCGTCGTGGAACCTCAGTCATCCGGGATTGGTGGCGGGTGTTTCATTGTCTACTACGATGCCAGGACGAAACAGACACATTGCTTCGATGGACGCGAGGAGACACCGGCGGCAGCTCGACGAGAGCACTTCCTGAACAAAGATGGCAGGGTTGTGACTGATGCCATCACAGGATGCAGAGCTGCAGGGGTACCTGGAACAGTGGCGGGGATGTACCTTGCCCATCAGAAATTTGGCAAGCTGCCCTGGAAGCAGGTGATTGAACCAGCGATCAAGCTGGCTGAGGGTGGTATAGGCGTTACACCACGGCTGCGAGATGCCATCAGTGCCAATCGAAGTCGATTCCTAAAGATTCCCTCCAGCAAACAGCAGTTCCTGCAAGGACCCACTGGTACCGTACCAGAGATAGGAACGGTACTTCACCTTGCTGACCTGGCACGCACACTTCGTCGGATAGCTGAGCAAGGGCCAGCTGGTTTCTATGAAGGAGAAACAGCAGAGCTTATTGTAAAGGCAGTGAAGAACTGTCCGATCGCACCAGGAAGCATCACACTGACGGATTTGAAGAATTACCAGGCCATTGAACGGGATCCGGTGACATTCCTCTATCGAGGCTACCGTGTTGCCGGGATGCCTGCACCTTCGTCAGGCACGATTACGCTCGGCATCATCCTGCATTGTCTGGAGGCTATTTCACCAGAGAACCGTCGCCCCAGCACAGTCGAAGGCATTGAAGCCTGGGCCAAGGCTGAATGTGTAGGCTTCGCGGATCGCAATGCCTACCTGGGCGATCAAGGATGGGTGAAAGACTATCAGATGATTAGCTTGCTCACACCATCAAGGCTAGGACAGCGGCAGAAGGCGGCACTGGAACTGAAGCCGGGCGAACGTGCCAAGCCCGGTGAACTGTTCCATTTACAACCTGGTTCATCGGGTGATAACCCGACAGAAGGTGAAAACACCACTCACTTCAGTATCGTCGATGCAGATAGGAATGTTGTCAGTTGTACAACCACCATCGAACATGGAATGGGGTGCGGTGTGGTGGTCCCAGGAGCAGGGTTCCTGCTGAACAATGAGTTGACCGACTTCGATCTCAACAAAGCCGATGGCCCGAACGCCCTTGATCCGGGCAGGAAGGACATCCATGGCCGTGCAGCGGGGAAGAGGCCGCGAAGCAGCATGGCTCCCCTGATAATCTTCAAGGATGATAAGCCAGTCATGTCAGTGGGTTCGCCGGGCGGACCAGTCATCATCAGCATCGTTGGGAATACGGTGGTTAATGTACTCGATCATCAGATGGACATGCAGCAAGCCATCAATGCGGCCCGCTACTCGTGCCGCAATGCCAGTCTGAATCTGGAAGGCATGTTCACGCAGCGAGCACAACTGGCCAAGGAGCTTGCCTCCCGTGGTTGGAAGATCGCCAATCTGACGCCCGGCAACAGTGTATGGGGCGGTGCTCACGGTATCCGTCTGCTGGAGGACGGCACGCTGGAAGGTGGTGCTGATCCACGTCGTGAAGGTGCGGTGCGTGGCTACTAAGCTGCCAGAAGCAACTGTCGTTCTGGTTCACAAATGCATTCTGTGACTGCGTCACGTTTACGTATGTAAGGCAATGCAACACAGCACGCTACGAGCATGAGAAGCGTCTTGTTGCTGACCGCGCCATAGTAGAGTGATACCAGTGTGACATTCTTGTCCCACCAGTTCAGGGCAAACAGGCCCAGCACATTGGCGACAATGAAGAGACTTCCCACCAGATATCGCTGTTGTTGCCAGGCTATCCAGCTGACACGGGCCAGGATCATGCCGGGCAACAGAAGCATGGTGAAGTGCGATTTACTCGACATGGGTGAGAAGAGCAGCATCAGCATCACGACGATGCTGTACTCCAGTGCCTGCTCGAGATTGCTTGTTGAACGGGTTCGACTGATGAGTTTCAGACAACCCAGCAACGTACACGCTTCCGTGACGAGCAGCCCCAGTTTGTAATAGAGCATTGATCCGGTGGCTGGCAGAGTGAATACTTCGAAATGATTGTTCATCAATGACCAGTCAGAGTGGAAGAGCCGGTTCACCATTCCCGCCAGTGACTGGTTATTGTAAACCACACTCCCCCAATGGCCGGGCGATACGGTGGTGTCGAATAGTTGATTGACATACGACTGACACCATCCCCCAAGCCAGGTGGCACTGGTCGGACATTGGCTGACGAGATCCGGCAGCAGATTGATGCCCAGAGCCACCGTCAACAGCCAGGCAGCAGCGATATACTCTCGCTTCCATAGCAGATAGACGCACCAGAGCAGTGGTGTTGCCTTCATGCCAGCGGCCAGGCCCAGGCAGGTAGACGCACACAACGGTCTGCTAGAAGTCAGTAACACACATCCAGCGATCAGGAACATCGTCTCCACAAGATCGGTTGACTGATGCGAAAGGCTGTTGAAGGCATAGAAGATGCCTGTAGTAACACCTGCCAGCCAGAGGTAATGTACCTGCGTGAAGCGGTTGAGTGGTTCCAGAGATGATCCGCCAGCCAGCCGCCAGGTCCATCGGCAGATCAGCATCAGGCACACAGCGTTGCAGGCCCACCAGAGTGGCACTTGCAGCCCATCTGGAATTCCCAGAAATGGCATCATCATCAATGCACGACAGGGAGGATAGGCAAAGCCAAACTCCTTGCGATAGATGTCTTCTCCGTGATGCATCTGGGATGCAGCACGCAGATAGCGAAACGCCCAGTTCGATTCTCTTGACAGGTAGCTGATGAAAAATGCAAAGAGTATCACACTCATCACGACTGTGATGGGTCGGCTACGCATCCAATGGCAGATACGTTCAAACATTCCGACAACACCTCGAGTACATCCAACAACCAGTCGCGCTCATACCCGCAACCGGGAGATTCCTCAAGCTCAAGCGACAATCGAAATTGCCCCTGTTCCATACTGGTCTCGCTCTACAATACCTACGATACCCACGTGTGAGGAATTCATGGCTCGCCGCAAACGTACTCCACCGCCACCGAAGGCACTTTCGTTTCTGGTCTGCGATTACATCCATCGCGATACCAGTACCGGCAAGGCTACTCTCATCGGTTGTTTCGCCAATCTCTTTACCCCCAGTTTCCCCATCAAGGTACCCATGATGGCGGTGTATGCCGTCGTCACCAATGGGCATGGCAAGGTTCCCATCCGTGTTCGCATCATCGATGCAGAGGAAGAACGCGAAGCAGTGAACGATTCACTCTTTGAAGTGGAATTCACCGATCCGCGCATGACAGCAGAGGTGGTCGGCTTTCTGACGGATGTCACTTTCCCTAAAGCAGGGGAGTATCGGCTTCAGCTCTATGCCTGGCAGGAATGCCTGGTCGAACGGAAGATCATGGTCTCTCAGGCGAAGAAATAAGCTATGCGTGCAGTGCTGCAACGAGTCAGTCAGGCGAGCGTCACCGTGGAAGGCGACGTTGTGGGATCTATCGGTCGGGGCATCGTCGTGCTATTGGGAATTGGCCCGAACGATAGTGAGAAGCAGGCAGACTGGCTGGCAGAGAAGATTGCAACGCTTCGTATCTTTCCCGATGAAGCTGGCAAAATGAACTTGAGCCTGGGTGATATTGCCGGTGAGTTGCTGGTGATCAGCCAGTTCACGCTGTATGGCGACTGTCAAAAAGGGCGACGCCCCAGTTTTATCGGAGCTGCTCCGCCTGCTGTAGCTGAGCCACTCTATGAAGCCATGCTGCGCAGCTGTCGATTGCTTGGGATTAAGACCGAAGCTGGCCGGTTCGGTGCTGACATGCAGGTATCACTAACAAATGATGGGCCTGTAACCCTGCTACTTGAAACTTCTTCTGAGCAACAATGATGTTTACAGGTCTAGTCGCCATGCAGGGGAAAGTGGTCGAGATGAAGCCCGAAGGCAAGGGCAATCGTCTCACTCTCACTGCCCCTTTGTTTGATGAAAGCATCGAACTGGGAGAAAGTATCTCCATCAATGGTGTGTGCTTGACCGTCGTTGAGCATGGAAACGAACGCGCCAGCTTCCAACTGGCTCCTGAAACTTTGAAACGCAGCAATCTAGGTGACCTCCAACGAGAGAACTGCGTCAATCTCGAGCGAGCATTACGACTGGGGGACCGACTCGGTGGCCATTGGGTACAGGGACATGTCGATGGCGTAGCACACTTGATCGAACGCAAGCTCGAAGGGGAGTGGGAAGTTTTCTACTTCAGTCTGCCGGGCGATTTGAGCCGCTACCTGGTCTCGAAAGGGTCGATTACCATCAATGGCGTCAGTTTAACCGTAGTCGATGTAACGGACATTTCCTTCAGCGTGGCATTGATACCGCACACACTGAGCATCACGAACCTGGGACTACTCCAACCTGGTGATAGCGTTAATCTGGAAGTCGACATCCTGGCCAAATATATCGAGCGCATCATCGGTTCGAGATCGAGCAACTGACTGGAGATGAATTTCCACGCTGTAGATGAGATCGCATGGCTCGAATCGTGAAGACGTTTTCATTCCTGATGAAAAACACATCACCTTCCTCAAGTTTCTCGACACACTTAATGACTTAAGCTATACCTGCTCATATCAAGTCTATCTGCCTGCAGACATCTCTGCCGATTGGCGAGAATGATGGAACGTTCCACGAACAAGTCCTGATTGTCATTCACTACATCAGGGGGAAATTGCGATGCAATGGGTGCCTTTCACGGTGGCGCTTCCAGCCGGTCTTGAGTGCCGGGGTATGCTTTACGATGAAGTTGATCATTTCCGTTTTGAATACCACTTGCGGGATTCAAAGAATGGCACGGTCAGCAAGGCAACTCCGAAACAGCTGAAACTGGCAATCTCGCATATCGAGTCGGTCAATCTTGTGAAAGGCTGGCAAGGGCAGAAGTGGTCGGGTGTGCGCCTGATTATCGAAGTCAACAGTGTTGAAGCTCTCAGCGATTTCCCAGGTATTTCGCGGAACAGAATTGAGCTTTGTGTCAGCAAAGCGAACGTGCCGCTATCGGAAGCATTTGTACACGGACTGTACTCGAACTTGGCAACTTCGGCGTAACTCGAAAGTTAAGTCTTTTCGCTTAAACTTCATCCGAAATGCTGAAATCCTTGTAGTTTAATCAATAGAGTAATTCACCTTTGAGGAGCATCGAATGAATATCGTTGACCTGATTAAGAACAATCTCTCGAGTGACGTTCTTGGACAACTGGGCTCGCTGGTTGGGGCTAGTCCGGAACAGACCAAGACTGCTGCTGGTGCAGCGGTTCCTGCCATTCTTGCCGGGCTTGGCAAGTCAGCAAGCAGCAAAGACGGCGCTGACCGCCTGACGGAAATGCTGAACAAGCTTGATCCGAATATGGTCAATAACCCTGGTGGCATGTTTGGTGGTGCTGACGCTGGTAAACTTGGAGAAAAAGGCACCGGTATGCTCGACAGCATTCTGGGTGGTGGTCTGCTGGGCAACCTCGGCGGGCTACTGAGCAAGTTCAGTGGCTTGGGGTCTGGCATCATTGGCAAGCTCTTAGGCTTGCTCGCTCCCCTGATTTTGAGCACTATCACCAAGTCTCTCGGCGGAGCAGGCAAGGTCTCTTCGCAAGGTTTGACTCAGTTTTTCACTGAACAGAAGCAGAACATTGCTGGCTCACTTCCTGGTGGACTTTCACTAGCCAGCATTCCTGGCCTGGGCGATGTGGGTGCCAGCGTTCAAAAAGCTGCAGACACCGTGAAGCAAGGTGCCAGCGCCATGTCCTGGATCCTGCCTGTTCTGCTGCTGGCTTTGGGTGGTGCTCTCTGGTTCTATTTCCGACCTGATCCCAATACCAATCAACCTGCCAGCACCAAAGTTCAAGACATTATCAAAAAAGGGATCGACATCAGTGTGACCGACGACATCAAGAATTTCTTCGGTTCCGCTACCGAAACCTTCAGCGGTATCAAGGATGCTGCCTCGGCCGAAGCTGCAAAGCCGAAGCTAAATGAACTCGAAAACAAAGTGGACGCACTGAAAAAGGGCTATGGCCTGGTTCCTGAAGCTGGCAAGGCGGCCATCAAAACACTGATCGGCGAGAGCATCACGAAGCTCAAAGATCTCGTTGCCAAGATCAGTGCATTGCCTGGTGTCGGCGAGAAGATCAAGCCTCTTGTTGATTCACTGATGGCCAAGTTGAATAGCATCACCGGGTAGTAAATTCACATACTTAACCAACAACCCCATTCAGTGAATGGGGTTGTTGGCATTTCATCTATCTATTTCCTGACCACTCCGCCATTCAGCCGTATGGTCTGTCCTGTGATAAATCCCGCATCATTACCAGCAAGCCAGACTGCAGCTTGTGCGATGTCCTGAGGAATGCCCCATCGCTGCAGCGGAGCTTCACGGATGGCTCGTTCCTGCCAGGCTGCAGGAGCAGTTTCCCCCCATTCGGTTTTGATCCAGCCGGGAGCCAGGCAGTTGACTCGTACCGTAGGCGCCAGGTTGATAGCCAGGCTTCGGGTGAAAGCCATCACTGCTGCTTTCACCGTGCAGAATAGTTCGCCACTCTCGCCATCGAAACCCGTCTCCGCTTGATCCCAGCCCATGGTGAGGATACAGCCCTGGCCAGCTTCCTTCATGCGAGCACCCAGGCTGCGAGTTAACAGCATGGTGCTGACAACATCGACTTCCCAGAGTGCATCAAGCTTGGCTTCGTAACTCAGCGACTTGCCGCTGCCGGTGAGAATATCAGCACCCGCATTGCAGACGACAATCTCCAGTCCCTGCCAGTGATTCCAGACATCGTCCGCCAGTGTCTTGCAGGCAGCACGGTCACGAAGGTCAGCC
Source organism: uncultured Bacteroidales bacterium (assembly GCA_964410845.1). Taxonomy (GTDB): domain Bacteria; phylum Planctomycetota; class Planctomycetia; order Gemmatales; family HRBIN36; genus JAEUIE01. Next base: position 20,360 of record CAYPJB010000017.1, read on the forward strand.
AGAATAGTGTGGCTGAATCGTCCACATTGCCTGATGGTTGCTGCTGTGGCTTCCAGAGCTTCTTTCGATTGCCTGGCATGCACGATGACATCAGCCCCATGCTGTGCCAGTGCCAGTGCAATCGCTTTACCTATTCCAGTGGAAGCCCCTGTGACAAATGCCCGTTTCCCGAGCAATGGCCGATGCCCCAGTTCGCCGAATAGCTGAGCGATGGTCTTTTTGAAGACTGGATGGACTACCCCCGCTGCTATCTCTGCCAGTGGCCCGAGCATGAAGCTGCGTTCGTGCAACCGGGGGTGCGGGATAGTGAGTTGAGGTTCATGAATGACTGCATCGTCATACAGCAGGATGTCGAGATCGAGTGTACGGGGACCAAAGCGGGTAGTACGCACTCGCTCGAGTTCAGCTTCGATTTGAAGAAGTAGTTTCAGCAGTACCTGTGGTTCAAGTGGTGTGTCCAGCTCTGCTGCAGCATTGAGGTAGCTACCTTGGCCCGCTGGACCGCCCACGGGGGTGGTCACCCAGAAGCTGGAGACGGCAAGCACCTTCACACCCTCGGTTTGTCGAAGCCGTTCGAAAGCAGCGTTTAGATATCCGGTTCGATCCCCCAGGTTACTACCAAGGGCGATGTAGGCACGGGGCATGCAGTGGTCCTGTCTGGATGAACGGAATTCTTGTCTGGTTCCCCTCTCCCTGAGAGGGAGAGGGGAGCATGGGTTGGACACTCACCCTCGCATGTCGAAGCCAATTTCCCTACTTCCGCTTCGGCAGGAACCCTGCACTCGAAGCGAACATCTTCTGTCTTCTTGTCGCTGTCAGGCTCTTCATTTCCTTGCTGCGTTCCTGCAGATCATTCAGGTTCGATTGGCAGAAGCCACAGCCAATGGTCTTGATGTGAAAAGTGATATACTCCGCATGGGCTTCATCCACCAAACCCATCACCAGGTTGCCGAGATCTTCACGTGATGGGCACGTGATCCGCTGCCTGCGCCAGATGGCACCCAGGCTGTGTTCGCCACGTTCTCTTTCGTCAAGCAGCCGTGCCAGCGCAGCACGCAAAGGTGGCGATTCACGCAGTGCCTGTTCTACCCGGCTTGAACTCTCTTCAGAGAGTGCTTCATCCAGGTAGCCATGCAGATCTTCGATAGTGATGGTTTTAGCCATGAGTGATCCCTTTACTGAGGCGGCTCGTCTTGTTGCAAGCCGGGGAAGACATCGAGAGGCAGCCCCGCTTCTTGAATGATTTCGGTGATTTTCCGCACCGCGGCGAAGCGGATGTTAGCGACTTGCTGGTCTTTGATGTCGAGATGCTCTGCAACGTCTTTGTTGCTCCAGCCTGCCACAAAGAGCAGTTCCAGCACTTTTATCCGCAAGTAGTCGCCCTGGTCGCGCCAGCCGGTGATGATCGACTTCAACGCATTAGCTAAAGCACTTTCTTCGATGGTGATCCGTTCCTTGCTGCGCGCGATGCTGCTGACCTTGGGGCGATGATCGGTCTTGCCTTCGAAAAACTCCTGCCCATCGGGGATGTGTTGCAGGGGATGTCGGCCCAGTTTGCGGAGATAATCAGTCAGTTTGTGAGCTGCAATCGTGAAGAGGTAGGTCTGAAGATCCCGTTCCTGATCGTAATTCGGCAAGCTGTTCAGGAAGCCAACGAAGGTTTCCTGAACGATATCTTCCGCCTGCGAACGGTCGCTGAGACGACGGCGGGCAAATGCCAGGAGCCGACCTTCGTACCGGTCGATCAGCCGTTGCCAGGCATCGGTATCACCCGCACGGATTTCCTGCACCAGGAGTTTATCGCTTTCCGAAGCCATCGACCTACTCCGCTTCAGCTCAATCGTGTGGCAGCCATACACCACTATTCAACTAGTTTAGCGGATGACGAAAGGAAAAGCTGCGAAAAGCGCTGTTAGAGTTGACCGGTGAGACGGGCCGTATCGACAGTACGGCATGAGACAGCAAGCCAGCAACCGAAGCAACAAGAAAAAAGGGGATGCGACACGGAAGCCCATCTAGGTTGCCGATGAAAGCAGTGCAACAGGATGATCATCAAGACACTGGTGGCTTCCCCAAGGTAGGAGCGGAGGTAAGTTCCCCCTCTGGCCTCCGCTCCAATCCCCAGCAGTCTTTCCCCCGAGACTGCCTCCTTGTTCCCGAACGAGCCGACCATGTGCGTGGTCGGCTCGTTTCGTTGGGAAAACTGTTTTCAATTCAAACCGGACATGAGCTGTTAACTTCTATTGTTCAGCTTCTTGCTGTGTATGGAGCGATGCGAGGTAATCCCGACTGAATCATAGATCTTAGCCGTGATGATTTTCGACGATAAAATCGTCAGTAATTGAACAGTGACGGTCCGTATTTCATTCATGAAGCTGCTATTTTTCTGATCGAATGGCTGGCTTCAAGTTCCAAGCTTGCCGTTTTGCCTGTGCCATGAGCTGCGGGGCAGAAAAACCTGGTGGGAAGATGACCCATTTCCACAAGCTGGGGTGATCATTCATGACGTATTTTTTGCTGAGTAGTTCGGGTTCCTTGATGGTTTGTTGTGCACGAAGCGCAGAATTACTAGCCTTTTGTTCCTGACGTTCGAGATACTGCATCACTTGAAGCAGGTAATTTTCGGGTGAGATAGCCTGGCTGCCTACCCATACTTCTGGTGGTATCTGTTGATTTGCCAGTAGATAGGAACGCACTTCTTTTGCAACGCGCAGCAGTTCATCATCACTGAGTTTACTATTAGCTGAGTTGGATAATTGGTGAGGTATACGCCCCGGACCCTGGATCAGGTTG
>CAYPJB010000018.1:0-10535 GCA_964410845.1 uncultured Bacteroidales bacterium
CGCTGGTTCCGGAAGGGCATGTGCTCCGCCGACATGTCCTGTATCGTGTTACCCTTGCTGACCTGGTTATGCAGTGATTCGATGATCCATTCAGAATGCAATAGATAGCTCCACAGGCATACGCTATCATGCAAGCCAACTTTCACAGAACAGGTGCCGTGTGCTTGCGTTGTTCGTTGCTGTTGCTGCGTATCTGGTGGGGGCGATTCCGTTCGGGTACCTGGTGGCGAAGGCTGCCCGGGGCATCGATATCCGTGAGCATGGCAGCAAAAACATTGGTGCCACCAATGTCGGCAGGGTGATGGGACTCAAGTGGTTCTTTGTTGTCTTCCTGCTCGACTTCCTGAAGGCAGCGATCCCCGTCAGTTTGCTAGCGTATGGCTATCTGCCGGCGCTGGTGCCTGAGGGATGGCCTGCGTCTGGCATTGCTGCTCTGGCAGGGCTGTCCATCCTGCTGGGGAATATGTTCCCTATTTATCTCAACTTCCGTGGTGGCAAAGGAGCTGCTACCGGCACCGGTGTGATGCTCCCGCTAGCTCCCATTCCATTGCTGGCAGCTCTTGTCGTGTTCTTGGTGACTTTCATGATTAGCCGCTACGTTTCCCTTGGATCGATTCTTGCTGCACTGGCATTGATCATCACCCAACTCGGCGCGCATCGAAGCGCTGCGTTCCGCGGTGAAGCGGCCCCGGTCACCTGGCTCTGCCTGATTGGAGCAACACTTCTCATCTATCGGCATCGCACCAATATTGTCAGGCTCTGGCAGGGCACCGAGAACAAGATACCACGGAAGCAAAAATCCGCTTAGTAGTTGAACTGCAACTGGCAGCGAATCAAATCCCCCTCGAACTGAAGATACGATGGATCGCCAACAGCGGTGCGGGCAATGGTGTTGGTGCGATTCGTGAATGTGTAAGTTGTTGTGAGTTCAATCTGCGGATTGAATTGCCATTCGAGGCCTAACTCCCATTCGTTGATGTACACATTGGGAGCATTACGTTCGTTTTTGTAGCCTCCTTCGTAATAATTCCATTTTGTGAAGGGGAAGAGGATGCCATGAGTGCAGGTGTCGTAGCGGTACATTACCTGGGCGTAACCACCTTGCAGTGGTTGATCTTCCACGGCGTTCTGCGCCTCGTTCAGAGCAGGTCCACGTCCCACGTTCCATTCCGCCTGGAAGCCGAGCGGCTGGGGATACCAGACGAACGTACCTGCGATGCGCTGATCCAGCCAGCCTCGGGTGTTACCAGTTTCGATGGTGCCTGACGGGCGAATGAGCGGTCCTACACCATTGGCCCGAATCTGCGAGGAATAGACTGCAAAAAATCCAGTGTATGCCTGAACGGAAACTTCCATGTACTGGCCATTGGAGAACTCAGTAGGCAGCGTCAACCTCACTACGCTGTGCAGCGTGTCGTTCACTTCCGCGAGCGAACCACCTTGGCCGTTGTAAACACCCAGGGCAAAGACTCCATAATTGCCCGAACCCTTGAGTCCCTTCTCCATTACATCCACGAAAAACTTCTGGGCATACTCAGGCGTCCAGAAAAAGAACAGGCCGAGATCACGTTCGTTGCGTACAGCACTGTTGAGCGACTCAGATCGATCAAGCGCCAGTCGGTTCGAACTCGACTGCAGCTCTTCCCAACCGTAAGGCACCTTCGATTGACCTATACGCAGACGGAACTCTTTCTGTTTGTCGAAATACCAGTCTGCAAACCAGTCACGGATCTGGGTGAACTGGATGTTATCCACAGAACCATTTGGCGACACTGCAAAGTCGGGTTGAATGTAGACGAAGACGTTTTCGGAGATGTCACCAAAGAGAATCAGACGAACTCGTCGGAATAGAAAATTCTGTCCCGCACCCACCGAGCGATCGTTAGTATGCTGCGGTGGTGCACCATCAGGATCGCTATCTACGGTGAAGTTGTAGCGAAGCTGGGCGTAACCCCGCAGGCTGAGCTTTTCGTACCAGGCTTTCTTCTTAGGAGGAGAATCAGCCTTCTCTCCCTTGGCTGCTGGTCCGGCCTGACTGTATGCGATAGGTATTTCCGGGTCGCAGCATTCCGCCCATCGCTCTGCTAACATTTCCAACAAGTGGCTTCGTGGCTCACGATCGTAGGCGATGCTATTACTGCCGGAGAAACCCGCTTGCACCACATCGGGTGGCGTGTACGCCTGTTGCAACTGTTCACGCAATTGCTCAGGTGGAACGAACGTATCCTGGCACCAGGTGATACTTGGAATGAGAAATGCTACTACCACCCAGCACAATCGTTTCATGGATCACTCAAAATCAGATTAATAAAAGCGATACCTCGTCACTATCGGTACAACTGTTTCAGATTCTCAAAGGAATTATCTTGTTAATTGAGATTGTCTGATTTGACTCAAGTTCTCCGGACCCCGTATAAAACGGGGATGACGACGTCGGTCACCTCGTTTACCCAGCTTCCCGCATTATTACGCCATGACAAGGCTTTTCAGGCCGTGCTGGCTGCGCTGCACCGTCGTGAGGCGGGCACTATTGATGGAGCCTGGGGTTCCTCGGCGGCCCTGGCTGCAGCTGCGATTGCTGAAGTGCATCCCGCTCCCACGCTGATCGTGCTGGCCCACGCAGGCGATCTCGATACCTGGGCAACCGATGTTGAAACATTCCTTGGCACCAGGCCAGTACAAGGGCCCGACCGCGCAGAACCGGCTTTGCGACTCAAAATACTGAAGGGTCTTCTCCCCTCTCCCCCCCGGGGAGAGGGGCCGGGGGTGAGGGGGCAAAGTATTGTGCCCACCCAAGTTGAAGGTGGTGGAACAGGGTTGAATACAAGTACCAACCCCTCACCCCTCACCCCTCTCCCCGGGAGGGAGAGGGGAACAGAAGGGCACCCCTCACCTCCTCTCCTCGGAACGGAGGGGGGAGCCAGACACGGACTCTTCCTCACCTCCTTTGCAGCGATGATGCAGCCGGTGCCTAGTCCTGCGGCACTCGCGGCACAGTCGCGGGAACTGGTGAAGGACGACGAAATCCGTCTCGAATCGCTCATCACCTGGCTGGTCGAAGGGGGCTATACCCGTACCGAAGTCGTTGAGCTCCCTGGCGAGTTCAGCAAACGGGGAGGTATTCTCGATATCTACCCCGCTGATGCTGACAGCCCGGTGCGACTCGAGTTCTTTGGCGATGTCATCGACAGCATCCGCCGCTTTGCACCGGAGACTCAACGCTCGCAGGAACCGGTCGAGAGCATCAACGTCACCGTCTTCACACAGAAAGGCTTGAATGATACGGTTCCGTTTACCTCGTACCTGCCCGCGAACACTGCAGTCATCCTCGTCGAACCCGTCGACCTCCGCGAGCAAGGCAAACTCTTCCTCGAACGAGTGGACGAAGTCAAAGGACTGTTCGGCATCGATGCGACATTCAAGCATCTGCTGAAGTTGCCAAGTGTTTATGTGACATCGCTGCCAGCACTCTCCGCAGAGGCGACGTGTCATCTGCAAGTCGAATCGGTCGAACGGTTCAGTGGTGAAGCAGCTAAGGTTGCTGAGGAGTTACAGACACTTTCGGGTGAAGTGCTGATTGCCTGTCCGAGTGATGGAGAACAACAGCGGCTGGGGGAACTGCTGGCGACGTCTCTCCCCTCTCCCCCGGTGGGAGAAGAGACGGGGGTGAAGGGGCTGCAATCACAACCGAGCGTCGGTTCGACCAAGCGGAAGAAGAAAACGCCAGCACCAAGCTCCCCCTCACCCCTGACCCCTCTCCCGCCAGGGGAGAGGGGAACCCGACTCCTCCGTGGCCAGATCAAGTCAGGCTTCCGCCTGGTGACACATCATATTACCGTCATCGGTGCACAGGAACTCTTTCGTCGTGAAGCCGCTCCCACCCCGCGTCGGCTGTCCATTCGCAAGTATGAAACCCGGGCCATCGAGAGCTTCCTCGATCTCGCTGAAGGTGAACTGGTTGTCCATGTCAATCATGGCATCGCCCGGTTCAAGGGGTTGCAGGTCCTCGATACCAAGGGCCAGCTCAGCGAGCACATGCTGCTCGAGTTCGCAGCTGGCACCAAGCTCTACGTCCCGACCGACAAGATCGATCTGGTTCAGAAGTACGTCGGTGGTGGCGGGAAAGTTGAGCCTGAACTCTCCAAGCTAGGCGGCAGCAGTTGGGCCAAACGGAAAGAGAAAGTCCGCGAGGCTGTCCTGGATCTTGCTGCAGAGATGGTCGATTTGCAGGCTCAGCGTGCAACCCTGCCCGGCTTCGCCTATCAGCAAGATACCATCTGGATGAACGAGTTCGAGAATGCCTTCCCTTATGAAGAAACGCCAGACCAGGTGACGGCGATCATCGATGTGAAGAAAGACCTGGAGCATCCGCATCCGATGGATCGGCTGTTGTGTGGCGACGTAGGTTACGGCAAAACCGAAGTCGCCCTCCGGGCTGCATTCAAGGCTGTTGATGGTGGAAAACAGGTGGCCATCCTGGTGCCCACCACGGTGCTTGCGGAACAACACTATCGAACGTTCTCCAGTCGCCTGGCAGCTTTTCCGTTCAAGGTGGCCTGCCTGTCCCGCTTTCGTCGGCCCAGCGAAGCCCGTGATATTGTCAAGCAACTCAACGAAGGAACCCTCGACATCGCCGTAGGCACCCACCGCCTGCTCAGCAAGGATGTGAAGTTCAGCGACCTCGGGCTTGTCATCATCGATGAAGAACAGCGGTTCGGCGTTGAACACAAGGAGAAGCTCAAGAAGCTTCGTTCGCAGGTACACGTGCTGACGATGACTGCGACGCCGATCCCGCGTACGCTTCACATGTCGCTGCTGGGCATTCGCGATATCTCGAACCTGGAGACGCCGCCACAGGGGCGCATGCCAATCGAGACTCGCATCTGCCGATTCGATCCCGAATTGATCCGTCATGCTATCCGTCGCGAGTTAGCACGGGAAGGACAAGTCTACTTCGTTCACAATCGCGTTCACGACATTGAAGCGGTTGCCCATCGTCTGCAACAGATCGTACCCGAGGCCCGCATCCTCGTGGGGCATGGGCAGATGCACGGCCATGATCTTGAAGATGTCATGATCCGTTTTGTTCGTCACGAAGCGGATATTCTCCTGGCTACCACCATCATCGAAAGTGGGCTGGATATCCCGAATACGAATACCATCTTCATCGATGAAGCAGAGAATTACGGGTTAGCTGATCTGCACCAGTTACGTGGCAGGGTAGGGCGGTACAAGCACCGGGCGTACTGCTATCTGCTGCTCGATCCGAACAAGAAGCTCAGTGACATTGCAGCCAAGCGGCTGAAGGCCATCGAAGAGTTTCGTGAACTGGGGGCAGGGTTCAAGATTGCCTTGCGTGACCTGGAGATTCGTGGAGCGGGCAATATTCTGGGGGCAGAGCAGTCAGGCCACATCGCCTCGGTGGGGTATGAACTCTACTGTCAGTTGCTGGAAGAAGCCGTTCGCCGAGCCAAGAAGCAGCCTGTCAAGCAGATGATCGAAGTGACGGTTGAGTTGCCCTGGCCGGCGTTCCTGCCCGCGAGTTATGTCGAAGGGCAGAAAGCCAAGATCGAGGTTTACCGTCGGCTGGGTCGCGTGAAGTCGCTCGATCGGTTGATCGATTTCGAAGCAGAACTGGCTGACCGCTACGGGCCACTACCCGAAGCGGTGCAGAACCTGATCAAGATGCACGAACTAAGGTTGCTGGCTGCCAAGTGGGGAGTCTACCTGATTCGGCTTGAGAACAAGGACCTGGTGCTGGAGTACCGCACGCAGCCAAAGATGGAAAAGCTCGCGAACCAGAGTGGGCCAGTGCCGCCCATCCCTGGACAGTCGCCAGTAGCAGGCAATCGCCTCCGCCTCGTCGACGACAAGACCGCCTACTTCCGGCTCTACTTACCGGAGGAACGTACGCCGGAGGGGATGTATGTGTTGCTGAAGGGGTTATTTACAGGAGGTTGATCTTCGCGTTGCGCGAACTACCACTACTTTCCCTTCTCTGCCAGCTTCGCCAGTTCCCCTTGCTCGGTGAAGTCCAGCGATTCACTGTTCAAGCAGAAACGTAACCCCGTGGGTCTTGGGCCATCTTCGAAGACATGTCCCAGGTGGGCATCGCAGCGGGCACAGTTGATCTCCACTCTCACCATGCCATGAGCGTGATCCGACTTCTCGGTGACGTTCTCTTTGCAAATGGGCTGGAAGAAGCTGGGCCAGCCGGTGCCGGAGTTGAACTTGGCGTTGGAAGCGAACAGCGGCAGCTTGCAGCATACACACGTGTAGACACCTTCCTTCTTGTTATCGAGGAGGTTGCCACAGAAGGGACGTTCGGTACCGGAGTTACGTGTGACGTAGTATTGTTCTTTGGTAAGCTGGGCTTTCCATTCCTCCTCAGTCTTCACCACCTTGGGCTGGTTGACCGGTTCACCCAGTTGACCCTGGCTATTGAACACTCGCACAGTAACGTTGTTGCCCACATTACGCTCCTTGCTGTCGCTGGTTTCAGTAGGACGAATAGCCTGTGGCTGTTTGCCGGGCATCCATAAGAGAATGCCGAGCATCGCCAAAGCAACGCCGCCGATCACCAGTGCGACTTTGTTATTATAGGTGCCAGTCCGTTCCGTTTGCTTGACCTGCATGATGAGCCCTTTATAATTAAGGTATAATTCAATCATCGCCACTACAGGCTATTCGTAGCCATGTAGCACTTAGATGACTTCGGTCATCGCTGGTTCTTACCAGTCATCTTGCCACAGGATTGCCAGGGATGGAAATCGTCAGTGGCTTCAAGGATGTTCACTCCCTCTGAGTATTGGTTATGCTTGCGCTCTCCAGCATCCCGTATGCTAATGGAAGCCTATGGCGATCACGTTACGCTCCTGTTCCAGCGGATGCTCCCTTGTCTGAAGATCACGCCAAGCTCGTGAAGGAACGCTGTGACATTGTGGATGTCATCGGTTCCTATGTCAACCTGCAAAAGGCAGGAAGACTGTTCAAAGGGCTTTGCCCCTTTCACGATGACCATCGTCCCAGCTTTTCCGTAAACCCGGAACGGCAATCGTGGGTCTGCTGGCCCTGTAACCTGCGAGGCGATGTCTTTACCTTTGTCATGAAGAAGGAAAGACTCGACTTTCGCGAGGCTCTCGAGTTTCTCGCCAAGCGGGTGGGCATCGAACTGAAGCGATCCTCCACCGCTGGCCCAAGCCGATCCGAGCAATATGACGCGTTAAGCTGGGTAGCAGAACGGTACCATGCAGCCCTGTTTTTCGCCAGTAACAAGAAGGCTCTCGACTACATTACCGAAGTAAGACACCTGGCACCTGAGACGCTGGAGCGCTATCAGATTGGGTATGCCCCGAATAACTGGGAGTGGCTGGCAAATCAAGCTTTGAAGGAACGCAAGTTAATTCAGCAGTTGGAGAGCCTTAAAGTTTGCGGGTTACGTAAGGATGGTAGCCTTTATGATTGCTTTCGGGATCGAATCATCTTTCCGATTCGTGACGTACAAGGCCGGGTCGTTGCCTTCGGCGGTCGTCTTCTTCCCGGCAGTCCGACAGCAGAGAACGCTGCCAAGTATTATAATTCAGCAGACTCCTCTCTGTTTAAGAAGAGTCAGCACCTGTATGGTCTCGACATAGCCCGTTCCGCTGCGGAACGAACGGGGTACTTGGCTGTCGTCGAAGGCTATATGGACGTCCTGATGGCCCATCAGAGTGGTATACTCCACGTGGTGGCTACCCTGGGCACGGCCTTGAACGAGAACCATATCGCCCAACTCAAGCGATATGTGTCCCGTGTGGTGCTGGTTTTTGATGCAGATGCAGGCGGTCAAGGGGGCGTTGAGCGAGCGTTAGGCCAGTTCGTGCAAAGCGAGATGGAACTCGCCATCGCGTCGCTACCCCCTGGCATGGATCCGTGCGATTGTCTCATCGCCGAAGGGCCGCAAGCCTTTCAGGAGCGACTGAAGAACGCACAGGATGCCTTGGAATTTACCCTGACGTCAGCCTTTGCCGCTGCTGGGAGCGGCGTCGAAGGCCAGCGCCAGGCACTGGAGAAAGTTCTTGTCGTCCTGGCCAGGTTGCCCACCCTGGCCCGCGAGGAACTGGCTATCAAGCGGGAAATGATCCTTTCCCGCCTGGCTCAGCGCTGTGGTTTGAGTGACACTGTGATCCGCCGACGCTATGGCGAACTGCTGCGTGAACATGCTTCACGCACTCCGTCGCCCCAGCAGGCACTCACGCTGCCGCCCAAGCCGACCAAATCTACCCCGGAGGACAAACTCGAACGCGAACTGATTCAGGTACTGCTCGTTGACCCCAGGCTGATAGCCTCAGCCCGTCAGCAGGTGCAACCCGAGATGCTCAGTAATCCGCATCGCCGACGTGTTCTATCCGAACTCTACGATGCACATGAAGAAGGCATAGTCTCGATCGATGCCCTGCGTGAACGACTCAGCGATGAGCCCCGCCTGATTGACATCGTCTCCCGGCTGCATGCCGATGGCATTGAGATGGCGAATCCCCGCGAGTGGTACTTGCAGGTGCTGGAAGCCTACCTCCGTGCTCGTCTGGAAGCCGAGATCGAAGCTGTTCGCAGTGAATTGCTACGATGGTCTGGTACAGCGCCGCCGCAGGACCTGTTCACGAAGTTGCAGGAACTCCAGAAGCGGGCCATCGAAATGCCTAAGGAACTGCGCTTGCGATTGCAAGATGAACCGGACAGCGACTAGAGGAATGGACTTCCCTTCTTGCTGGAAACTTGAATAATACCCGAACCACTATCCCGGGTTCCGACCCAGGACTGCCGCTCACCCCGGCAGTGACCCCGACGAGGAGACGTTGGATGGAAAAGATGGACGAAGGCTTGAAAGCCCTCATCGAACAAGGTAAGCAGAAGGGCTTCTTGACTTATGGACAAGTCAATGAGGTGCTTCCGACCGATGATGTCAACCCCGACAAGCTTGACAAGCTGATGATGCTCCTCGAAGAGCACGGCGTTGAACTCATTGATGAGAGCGATGCCGAAGAACGTGAAGCCAACGCCCCCGCTGCTGATGCCAGCGCCGACCGCGAGGAGCTGAGCGACGAAATCTTCGGCTCTTTCCTCGACGATGGCGACAGTGGCCGACGCATAGACGATCCGGTACGCATGTATCTGACGCAGATGGGCGAAATCCCGCTGCTCACCCGCGACCAGGAAATCAACCTCGCCAAGCGCATTGAAATCACCCGCAACCGCTTCCGCCGCAAAGTCCTCGAATGCGACTATGCTCTCACCAGCGTCGTCGAAACGCTGCAACGAGTACACAGCGGCGAACTTCCCTTCGACCGCACCGTGAAGGTGTCGGTGACTGAGAACCTGGAGAAAGACCAGATTCTCCACCGTATGCCTTACAACCTGAAGACGCTCGAATACCTGATGGAGCGAAACCTCGAAGACTTCCACAAGAGTCTCGATCCGAGCATCTCCAAGAAGGAACTCCGCCAGATTCGCCGTCGGCTGCGTCTCCGCCGTCGCAAGTGCGTCACGTTGTGTGAAGAACTCTCCATCCGCACCCAGCGAGTGCAGCCTCTGATGAAGAAGCTGCAGCAGATCTCGGCACGCATGCACGACCTGGCCCGCCAGGTGACCATCCTGCGTGAAGAGAGAGGTTGCAAAGACGAGGTTACCACGCTCGAACTGGAGATGAAGGACCTGATGCTTCGGACGCTCGAGTCGCCCGAAGATCTCGAGTTCCGCTCCCGTGTGATGGAACGCCGCTACGAAGAGTACGAACGAGCCAAGCGGGAACTTTCCGCTGGCAACCTTCGCCTCGTCGTCAGCATCGCCAAGAAGTACCGCAACCGTGGCCTCTCCTTCCTCGATCTCATTCAGGAAGGCAACACCGGCCTGATGCGTGCCGTTGATAAGTACGAGTATCGTCGGGGCTATAAGTTCTCGACGTATGCCACCTGGTGGATTCGCCAGGCCATCACTCGTGCTATCGCTGACCAGGCCCGCACCATCCGTATTCCAGTGCACATGATCGAGACGATGTCGAAGCTTCGCAACGTCTCGAAGAAGTTGCTCCAGGAAAAAGGCCGCGAGCCCACTTACGAAGAAATGGCCAAGGCTGCAGGCATCACGGTCGAAGAAGCCCGCCGTGTGCTGAAGATCAGCAAGCACCCGATCAGCCTCGATCGCCCCGTGGGGGAAAGCGAAGACAGCTACTTCGGCGACTTTATCGAAGACGACTCGGTCGAATCACCCGCCAGCACCGCCAACCAGGAGATGCTGAAGGAGAAGATCGAACACGTCCTCAAGACGCTGACCTACCGTGAACGGGAGATCATCAAACTCCGTTACGGTCTGGGCGATGGGTATACCTATACCCTCGAAGAAGTAGGCCGCATCTTCAAAGTCACTCGCGAACGCGTCCGCCAGATCGAAGCCAAGGCTGTCCGCAAGCTGCAACATCCCGTTCGCAGCCGCAAGCTGGAAGGCTTCCTCGATAGTGCCCTGCGTGCCCTGATGGCCAGCGCCCAACCCGCCGGCGCTCT
>CAYPJB010000018.1:10635-23057 GCA_964410845.1 uncultured Bacteroidales bacterium
TGGACACACCTTGTCTTTAGCCAGGAGAGTATGGTCGACAGGGAAAAACTGTTTCAGCAGCTCTCCAATGGTTATGTCCTCAATCAGGTCGATGTAAAACCACAACGCAGCGAGTTAGAGGGACTGGCTTCCAGAGGCAGCGGCAGTGTGAAAGAACTTGCCCGCACCTATTTGGACCTGTCGTTGCAGAGTCAGTACTTGCGAGCGATGCAGATTCCAGCGGAGTTTCAACAAACGCTTTTCAATCTTGCTGCTTTAAACTATCTCATGGTCAGCATGAATGAGAAGCCTTCGGAAAGTGAATTGCAGAAGGCGCGATCCTTGATTCGTCAGCGTGGCAAGGAGTACGAAAAAGCACTGAACAGTCCGACAAAACCGCTGTTGAGTGAAATCGAACTGCTTCACCTGGCAAAGCAAATGCAGGAAGATCAGTTACAGTTGATGAGAAAGGTATCAAGTCTCGCAAAGCAGGATGCTGCACCGGCTGGAAAAACAGATCGTAACGCCATTCGTACTACTGTCTATTCAAACAAGCAGAAAAACCGTGTTCTCACTCAATTGATCAATCGCTCAGGCAAAGATCTGCATAACTGTCTGATCCTGATTGAGCTGATTCCCGGAGATGAAACTTCGAAAATGCCATTGTTGCCCCTCTTCACGCGGGGTGCATTGAAAGAAGAAGCTGAGGGAACTCGTAAAGCGCTGGACTACAGCAAGGAACTGTCGAAGGCGTGGTTTGAAGCAGAGAATATGCCCAGGGTTTTTCCTCTCTACATCACCGAATGGCCCAAGGGTGGCAATGTGATCTTTGAACTTGGACAACCGCATATCGTGCGACATGCTACTTCGGCAACGATGTCGATCTGGTCCAAAGAACTCAGTTGTGAACAAACCAGCCTGGGTATCCATCAATACCTCTTGGAATGGGAAGTTGAGAAAACAGCGATGAGCAGTTTGTCACTTCCTCCCGATCAACCTGGCAAACCCGGCTTATCAACCTATGCCAGCAACCGTCGCGATGCTCAATCGAAACGCAATCTGGATGCTTTCAAAGCTGGTGCCCGATGGAAAGGGAATGAGACTATCCGTTACAGCAGAGATCCATCCAGAATGCTCGACATGGAGAAACGTAAAAAACCTCCACAAACTCGGGATACCTTTGCGATCGAGCTCAAAATCGAGGAAGTCGAGGCGAACCGGATCAAAGGAAGAATGACGATAGATCAGCGTACGTATGAGGTTGCAGGTACCTTTGCTGGTACCGAGGTAGTGATGATAACAGAACGCAAAGGCGACTATCAGCATACAGTGAGAGGCACTGTAGACAACAAAGGGAGTTTCTCGTTCCGATGTTATGGCAGGACATCGGAAGGCTTTCATTCTTCTGGCAATGGCGTACTCACGAAACAGTAGGCAAGCAGTTGTTGATGACACAGCGTTGTGCCCTGAACATATCACTGATATATCTCAGCAAGTGATCATGTTCCGCCGGTCTCGTGCCTATTTCGTCGGCAATTCTACTCCTGCCTCGCGAAGTACGTTGTTAAAGACTGTCTTCACCGAGCCACTTGTCAGAAATCCTGATTGCATATCGTCATCCATATACTCTCGAACTTGTGCACACTCACAACAAATGACCCAGTCTACTGTTTTGCCTTGATATTGAACTCGAATTCCATGCCTGGGGTCAAAACATGCAGCGGCATAGCCGTCATTCTCTTCGACTGATCGCTTGAAGGCAGCAATCAATTGTTCACGTGTTTGCTTGTCCTTGATCTGTGTCCTTCCTAGTACTTTCCAGCCGTGAAAATCGGTCGGAGATTTCTTTTCTGGTGGATATGGATACAAGGATAGCAATTCAAACTTTTCAGCTTGTTCCAGAGCGGCCAAAGTCTTTTCAGGCATCTTGAACTTCTGTTTGGCCGAACCGGTACTTGTCGATTGGTTGGAACAGCCCGGAATCAACAGGTTGGATGATAGTATCAGACACGCAGTGACGATTAAGCATTTGCCTGGTGGATTCATTGGAACGATCTTCCGCTGGAGATGAACTCAAATTCTTGGCACCCGGAAGGTTTCTGGAAAAACGTCCCACGAGAGATCGTGTACACACGATCTCCGTGCGGACGTGCTCTCTCACCATGGCTTGTTCATGGCTGGGTCGCTGCCTTGGGTGGTGCCAGTCGCATCAGCAGGCTACGCAGATCGTTCGTGACTGCGGGGGCTGCAGGGAGTTGTGCATTCAGGATCGCATTCACCATGGGAGTCGGGCTGCCATACACCGCGGTATTGGCGGAGTGATCGGTCTTAATCACTGAACCATCCACGGCTACGCCGGCGAAGAGCCCTCTGCTTCGAGACCAGGAAAGAATCTCGGTGCGAAAACTTGTATCGGTGCCTGCTGTCAGGTTGCGTCCCACCGGGCCGGCCGAGACGGCGGCATCCCCGCCCAGCGTCAGTTGCCTGCCCTGCATGACGCTGTCCACACCACGCCGAGTCCGGAACATCAGCACCAGGTCGCTTGCCTGCACCCCAATTTGCGCCCCGAAGTTGCCACCGGTGATCGTGACCATCACCGGCAGCCCCCAGATGCCTTGTTCATTGCGAACCATCACCACGCCATGGCCTCGCCGCACTCCCACCATGAACCCGGCCCGTACCACGTTGGGGAAGATCATGATCGCCTGGGCTTCCTGCATCAGTGAAGTCGGGATGCCTCGATCAGGCACGCGGGTAATTTCCGTCAGTACTTCACCGGCACTTTTGACCCGTTCCTGCTCACGCCCCTGGGCTGATACAGCCGAAACAGTCACCAGAAAGCAAAGTAGCGTCAGAATCCAGGTTCTCATAACGATTCCTCCATGCATCAACGAGCTGAATATCCAGGCCGCAGTGTAACAGGGAGCAAGGCTATTTGAAAGTGGAACTAAGGGGTGCATGGAAGTGAGAGTATGCACAATTGCGGAATAGTGACAACATAGTACCATTTTTCTATTGACAAACGGTCTCGTGAATGCGATTCTAGATTAACTTCAACAAGGGGTATTTATTTATGAATTCGTCAAAATGCTGGAAATGCAAAGCAACTTTGCTGGGAATGTTTTGTGTCCTGTTAGTAACGCTGTTTGCATATTTAGCCAATGCACAGATTCAACCAAGAGCCGAAGATCATTGGTGCGCTCCTTTGCCTTGCACTGGTGGCATGATCACAAATGATAGCGGAGGAGCCATTTGTCTGTTTTTTGAATCAAGTATCCAAACTTGTCGCGAACAAGAAGCGCAATTCTGTTTATACGAACTAAACGAGACAGTCTATTGCTATGGATGGATCTTTGGCACAACGGTCAGTTGTCATCTGTACATGCCGAAGTGCTAAACGCATCTCATTACATCATAATCACTAAACAAATTATGGTGCAATGCTATGTTTTTTTTGTATTCACTCGTATTTATCACGTGCTGCCATTCTCCTGATGATATTTCTATAGATAGACTCGTTGCAAGACACAAATCCACACGCGACTCGATTATAAGTATTCATTGTCAAGTTGAGCAGATCGCATCTGAAAAAGCATCGCCATTGACATTGTCAGGTTCGTTTTGGAAGAATGTGAATGGTTATCGTCTGAAAGTTGAGCGTCCACCAGGCAGTTCATTTCAGGATAAAAAAGTAGACTCAAGCTTTCTGAAAGGTCATTTTCAACAGTTCGTCACTAGATCTAGAGCGCAGGGCACTTCGAATGTCTTGCTGAAATTAAACAAAAAGTCTTTTCAAGATTTAGGCAATCCATATTTCTTCGGATTATTGACTTTTATTGGTCCGAACGATTTGGGACCTTATTATTTTGAAGAATTGGTGGCAAATCCTGCATTGAAGCCTGCAAAAGTTGGTGTCGCAAATTCCAAACATGGCGAAGTGGTCGTAGTCAAACTTGTACATGGTGCCGGGTATTTTGAATTGCAATTTGCAGAGAAATATAACTATATGGTGTCTGCAGTAACATACAACATCATGAATAATAAGATAGTATCGTATCATACCGTAGAAACATTTGTTCAGATTGCACCCGGCATCTATTTTCCAGCAGAAGTGTTGCTGAGAAACGAAATTGATGGAAAAATTCGGGAAACTGTAACAACAAAAATCAAAGTCATTTCTGTGAATCAGCTGATCCCAGATGCGCAACTTCAATTAGTTATTCCCTATGGTACGATATGTGAAGATCTTATCAATAAGCAAAAATACCAGGTTGATGCCCAGGGTCTCCGCTACGGCCCGCTACTTGATGTGCAAGGAAAGCCCCTTGCAGCTCATTCAACTACTTCTAAATCAGTTTCTTCTAATAATGACAGCGATTTATTTCCTATCATCAGGAATACTCAAACTGCGTACACAGGGCAATCCAAGTCCGAGCCATTCAATTGGTACGCACTGGCTGCAATAATATCAATAATACTACTTATAGTGGCAGCATTGCTTGCTGTAAAGAGGCGTTTTGTGGTGCGAAATAGTGCAGATACATAAAGGGGAAGCGATGTATCGTTGGTTCGCATATCTATCTCTACTGAGCATTTCATTATGTGTTATGTACGTATCTTGCTATAGTAGCGCGAATATTAGAATTCAAGCAGGTGCACGCTTGCAATGCCCTCCAGTAGTGAATATAGGCGACCATGAGCATGGCAAACTAGTTACAGCCATTTTTCAGATTGGCAACTCCGGAACAGAGCGTCTTATCGTCAATGAAGTTCGCACGGGATGTAACTGTACTGGGCTTGAAATCGATTCGCAAGGAAAACCGCAACGAATAACTGAATTGGTTGTTAAGCCAGGTGAAAACCAAAAAGTTATGTTGCGGTACACCATTACAGAGCCCGCAGGCATGTCGCAGACAAATGCTGTAACATTTCATACGAACGATTCGGAAAATCCAAGTTACAGGATTTTGTTGACTGTCAAGAATGTACTTGGTGGTGTTTCAGTTAAGCCACAAGCTGTCGTTTTTGGCTTAGTTGAAGATGCAGACTCGTCAATTAGGCGAGTTGATGTTTACGAGAAAAGTATTTATCATTCTAGTGTGCGTTCAGTTGAAAGTTCACATCCGTCACGTTTTACCGCAGAGTGGAAAAGCACACAAAGTGAAGAATCCAGCATAGAAGGAAGAAGGCTTGGGAGTGTTATTGTGAAAGTTAATCAGAGTGCCGCTGAATCGTTGGACGGTAAAGTATATGTGCACTTTATGGACGTTACCAAGCAGCCATTGATTATCCCAGTTTCTGGGATGGTAAACAAGATGTTCAGTATTCATCCCGGCGATACTGTACTACCAGTTCGATCTGACAGTGGAATGCTTAATTACAACCATGTCACCTGCAGGACGCGAGTTGAAAATTCATTAGAGGTGCTTGTGCCACGTGATATGGATGGTATTGATATCAATGTCATAGATGCGGAAAGCTATCAAGAGAAAATTATCAAGGTCGCATTGAGTGATGCACGATTAGCAAGAATGGCATCAGGTGATATAATAATAATACCAATTGCAATGAAGGCCGGCACACAAGAGTATAAGGAGGTAATTAAAATACATAAGAGATAATGCGACTAAACTGGAGTAGTATTATGACATTACGATTAGGCAGGCAAGCTGTTACTCTTGTTGAAACGCTTGTTGTAATAGGAACCATTGGCCTGCTGATAAGCATGCTGATTCCTGCCATTCAGCACGTTCGTTCTTCAGCAGATAAAATGGTATGCCAGAACAATATGCGACAAATTGGCTATGCGGTCCATCTGTTTCATCAAGACTATGGTCATGTTCCTAAGCCAGGTGGTAACCCATTCAATTGGCAGCGAGATCCTGCATTTATGCTATCTAAAATAACTTACCTGACACCGTATCTGGAACACACGGAGCTTCTGCCTGAAGCAATTATCGCATGCAATACAGGTATGAGGCCATGGTATAATCCGCCTCATCGAGGATTGTCGACAATCATCAAAGTATTATGCTGTCCTTCAGATTCACGATTATCTGAAGTACTTACCGATGTCGATGGTGGTACTGCTGCATTTGGATCTTACTTAACGTGCAGTGGCTCGGGAGAAGGAGTGCACCATTGGGGTTTTTTTGCGTCACGAGGTGCGCGTGGTCAAGGAGACAATTTTGCTTCAATCCGTGACGGTATGAGCAATACCATCATGCTGGGAGAAAGGCCTCCACCAGATAGCTTGCAAGCAGGGCGCTGGTATCCTGTGCAAGCAAATCCGCTCGGAAAGCTTAAAGCAGTTGGTCCCGATGACCATATGTTTATGCGTAACATTTCCTTTTATGGTGATTCCTGTGGGGGAATCTACTGGTATGGACCTGGCCGCCTCGATAATCCTTGTGACAGGTGGCATTTCTGGAGTTTGCATCCGCGAGGATCGCATTTTATCTTTGGAGACAACTCAACCAAATTCCTGCCATACACCACTTCGCGCACCGTCATGGCTGCACTTGCAACACGTGCAGGAGGCGAAGCGATTGACTTGCTAGATTGAACAATGTTGAGCATTGAATCATCGCATCTTCTCGCCTCAATCCACTAGCTCCAAGCCGCTTCTATGGTAGAATGCAGTAGCTTTACGTCCGGAGCTTCTCCTCATGCCCATTCAATTCCGCTGCGGTGCTTGTCAGCAACTGTTAGGCATCGCCAAGCGGAAAGCTGGTTCAGTGGTGGATTGCCCCACCTGTCGTACGAAAACCCTGGTTCCTGCCACCAGCAGCGAGGTTGGCACACCTCCCCCACCACCATCCAAGCCCATTCGCAGCCAGCCTCAATCGATCTTCGACAAGGTCGATGTTGATAAGTTGCTGCAGAAACCCCTGCAGCCTGAACTGGTGGAAAGTGATGATGTAGCAGTTGCCGTCGCCCCACCGCCGGTGCGTCGTCAGATGGTCTTTACTACCAACCTGATGGAAGATCCGCTGATCGAACCCGTGCAAATAAAGAAGGAAACAGTTGTCGAGGACGAACCGCAGGCACTCCAGCGGCTGAGTAGCGATGATGTGGAACCGGTGGATGATGAACCTTTTGCCCTGTCGCCTGTACCCGTGCTCACGCCCCATCGACCCAATAACAGCACGCTCTGGCTCTCCCTGGCCTTGGCGGCAGCGGCGATTGCGATTGCCGGCGCCTTCTTTGCCGGGCACTGGGTCGGCGCCACCCGTCCTCTCTTCTAACACGAGGTAGTCATGAAGACGCTCCGACGGGCATGCTGTGGTTTTGTTGCCCTGCTGACACTGCTCGTGCTGGTTGCAACGCTCCAGGCCGATTTCGTCTTCTTCAAGGATGGCTTCGTCGTTCAGGGGAAGATCCTTACCCAGTACGAAACCATCTCGGACCCCAGCGGTGTTCTCCTTTCCATTCGCAAGCTGGGCGGCCTGTATCTCGTGGACGATGGTGCCCGCCGTATTCACTTCCCGTCCAGCCTGGTGGCCAGCAGTGATGGCACCGATCGCAAGATGAAGAACGAACAGTTCGACTTCAAGCACAGGAACATGCAATGGCATCCCTCAAACCCGTCGCTCAAACCGTTTGATGTCAAGAAGCAAGGTGAGTGGACTGCTGAGGGCACACGCAGCAATATCGTCACTTCGAAATCTGCTGCCACCCCCATCGAAATTGATCAGGTTATCCATCGGTTGACTCCACAAACGATGGAGGTGCATACCAGGCGTTACACAGGCACACGCAGTTTTCATCTCATGGGCGAGTTTGAGCCAGAGAAGATACTGACCATCCTGCGTGCCAAGCTGAAGACTGATGCGGCGGAAGGCAAGCGTGATGTGACTTTTGATGACAAGCTGCGTGTAGTCTATTTTGCGGCTCAGGCTGGCTGGAATGAACTGGCCTTGAACGAAGTAAATGCCATCGCCCGCGAGTTTCCCACCAAGCTGGATCAACTGAAACAGATCAGCGAAGACATCAAGAAGAGCCAGTTGAAGCAGAAACTGGAAGAGATCGACGATGCCATCGCCAGCGGGCAGCACAGCCTGGCCCAGAGTCTGCTCGCCAGCACGGAGCAGGAAAATGCAGACGCTCAAGACCTGACCAAGCTCTCTACCCTGCGGAACAAGTACAAGAGCCAGAATGCAGATCTCGAACGTGCCCGCAAGCTGCTCGCCCAGACCCGACAGAAGACCTCCGGCAACTTGGCCACGCAGGCCTCTGGCATACTGGAAGAAGTCGATCGCGATCTCAGTCTCGACACGCTGGCATCCCTGGGCATCTTCCTCAAGATGGCTGAGCAGGAAGAACGGCTTCGCGCCCGCCAGCAACCTTCGGTGCTTCCACCGGATCAACTCCTGGCCCTGGCAATCACTGGCTGGCTGCTTGGCAATGAAGGGGCGGACAGCACCATCGCGAATGCGGAAAAGCTGTTGCGTGGCCGCGAGTTTCTCCAGCAGTTCCTCGTGGAAGACAACGATGGCCTGCGTCAGCAGATGCTTCGCGATTTCCTGGCCAAAACTCCATTGAAAGCGGATGAAGTCACGCAACTGATCGATCAACTACCCCCGCCACGGGCTGAGCCCAGTAAGAAACCTGTGATCGATCTTGTCACGAAATCGACCAAATACTGGTCAGCCGGCGTGAAGTACCGCGTCTACCTGCCTCCTGAGTATCACCACTATCGCAGCTATCCGGTGCTGCTGCTCATTCCCAACGTGGGAGACACGTACGAATCGGCCAGCCAGGGCTGGCTGGAGATGGCGGCCCGCAAAGGTTTCATCGTCGCCATCCCCGAATGGATCGAAGGCAACCAGGATATCTACCAGAGCACGGACAAGGAACAGGAAGCTGTTCTCGAAACATTGCGCGACTTGCGTCGTCGCTTCCGAATCGATAACAACCGTGTCTGCCTGGCTGGTTACTCCAATGGCGGTTCGGTCGTTTTCGATGTTGCCATGACTCGGCCGCATCTCTTTGCCGGTGCTGCAGTCATCTGTGGCATCGCTCCACCCGAAATGGAAAAGCTTCGCTACAACGCACAGTATCTTCCCTTTTATGTAGTGGATGGCAGCAAGAATCCCTACCGCGATCGTATGGGCTCTGCCAGGAAGGATGTTCTCACTGTTCTCTTTGAGACATGGATACTCAAGGGCTACCCCTCGCTGTTTGTCGAATACCAGGGGCGGGGCTTTGAACAGTACCATGCCGAGAAACCCATCATTGTCGATTGGATGTCACGCAAGAAACGGTCTGCTGCCATGCCCGAATTGGGAAAGGCTGATCTGAGCGGCAATCGGCTTGGCCAGGAGTTCCGCATCGTTCGCCCCAGTGCTTCACGGTTCTATTGGCTGGAAGCCAGCGAACACCAGGCCTCGCCACAATCGCCCGTGCTGGTTTCGGGTGGCTGGGAGAAAGAGTATCCCAACAGCCTGCGTTGTGTCATGACTGGCATGAAGAAAGTACGTGTGTGGTTGAATGCCAGCATGGTCAGCTTCGAGAACCCCGTCGAGATTCGCATTCAAGGACCGCCCGGCAGTGTCTTCCAGAGCAATTTCAAGAAAAAGCTTGAACCCAGCGTCGGGGTCTTGCTCGAAGACTATTATCAGCGCGGCGACAGCAAGAACCTCTTCGTGCAGTACGTCGATTTTTCGTTCTCTCGATAGTTGCGAGTTATGCCCTACACGTTCGAGCGTACCAGCACACTCCCTGTCTCTGTCGAGTCCGCATTTGCCTGGCATACCCGGCCGGGTGCCATCCACCGCATGATGCCTCCTTGGGATCAGGTGCAACTGATCCACAGCGATGGTTCCATCCGGGATGGCAGCAAGGTGATCTTGAAAGTACCCCTGCTCGGCCCGATCAAGAAGACCTGGATCGCTCAACACTTCGATTACCAGGAAAACGTCCAATTCGCCGATAGGCAACTCACTGGCCCCTTCGGCTCGTTCGTCCATCACCATCGCTTCCAGTCAATCTCCCCTACCTCGTCTACCCTGACGGATCACATTGAATACAGCCCACCGTTGTGGCCACTTGGTATGCTGGGGCTGCCCATCATTCGAGGCAAGCTGGAAGCTGCCTTCGCCTACCGCCATCGCATTCTGTTGAGTGATCTGAAACGCCATGCGAAGTACGCCAATCAGCCACGCTTGAAGATCGCCATCACTGGTGCAACGGGGCTGGTGGGCTCTACCCTGACGGCGTTCCTTACCACGGGTGGCCACCAGGTAGTGCGGCTGGTGCGTCGTGCGAAACCATCGACGATTCCCGATGGCACCACTTCCATTCAATGGAACCCGGACCAGGGCGAGATCGATGCAGCAGGTCTGGAAGGCATTGATGCCGTCGTTCACCTGGCTGGGGAAGGCATTGCTGAGGGGCGCTGGAATGCTGCTCGCAAGGAACGAATACTCCAGAGTCGGGTAAAGGGGACTACGCTGCTGGCCAACACCCTGGTCAAGTTGAAACAGCCGCCCAAGGTCTTCTTCTCGGCCTCCGCTATTGGCTACTATCCCCCCAGTGGCGACAAGCCATTGACCGAAGCCGACAACCCCGGTACCGGCTTCCTCTCTGATGTCTGCGTTGCCTGGGAAGCTGCCACCAGGGCCGCCGAGGATGCAGGCATCCGCACCGTGCATGGCCGCATTGGTGTTGTGCTCACTCCTGCCGGTGGTGCCCTGGCTGCTCAGCTACCCTTGTTCCGCTGGGGTATCGCGGGCAAGCTCGCCAGTGGCAAACAGTACGTCCCCTGGATCACCATGGACGATCTCATCGGCTCCATCCACCACTGCCTGATGGAACCAGCCGTTCGCGGCCCGGTCAACCTCACCGCCCCGGAACCCGTTACGAACTCCGACTTCACCAAGACGCTGGGCAAAGTCCTCTGGCGACCGACCATTCTCCCCGCCCCCGCCTTCGCCCTCCGTCTGGCTCTCGGCGAAATGGCCGACGCTCTCCTCCTCGCCAGCCTGCGAGTCATGCCCGAATACCTGCAACAATCCGCCTACACCTTCGACTATCCCACCCTCGAACCAGCCTTGCGCCATCTGCTCGGTCAAACTGCGTAAGACACAATGAGACGCGGTGAGACACACGAAGCTGAAATCTTCCGAAATCCATGTCTTGTACAGCTTGAGCAGCATCACGACCAGAAAGTAGAATCACAAGGTCCCCTTCTCACCTCCCGAGAGCGAGAATGGAAACTGCACCCCTCTCCCCACCGGGGAGAGGGACCGCGGGTGAGGGGTTGGTACTCGTATTCAACCCGATTACTACCCCGCGCGCACACCAGCGCGCAAGTTCCCTCTCATCTTGTTCACTACTGTACAAGCCTCACACATGAGGCACCGAGGAGGAAACCTGACAACACGACAACATGACAAGATGAAATGGACTTTCACACACACACATCGCGCCAAGCATCTTTGCCAATGGAGACTCATGCACCTGTAGCCTCTTTGGGCATTCGAGATGGGTGCCATGGTTTCGCCGTAGTCGGCGTAACCATGCTGAGATAACACGATAGAGAAGGCATGGACAACCAGTGGAAGAAGCAACAAACAACGATTGCCTGACGGCTGCATATCAGGTAATCTCTGAATCTTTAGCAAGGGCTTGAACTTGGCCATTAAGACTCCGCAGGAATTCATCAGCAAGTGGCAACGATCCACGCTCACCGAACGCAGCGCTTGCCAGCAGCACTTCCTCGATCTCTGTGAACTGCTCGGCCAACCCAAGCCCGCCGAGGCTGACCCCGATGGCGCCTGGTACACCTTTGAGCGCGGTGTCCGCAAAGGCGAAGGCGGACATGGCTGGGCCGATGTCTGGAAGAAAGAATGCTTTGGCTGGGAATACAAAGGTAAACACAAAGACCTGAACGCCGCCTACAAACAGCTTCTCCTCTATCGCAACGACCTGGAAAATCCGCCTCTGCTCGTCGTATGCGATATGGATCGCTTTGTCATCCATACCAACTTCACCGGCTTTGCCGAAGTGGTGCACGAGTTTGACCTCGCCAGCCTCGACAAGCCGGAGAATCTCGACAAACTGCGCCGGCTCTTCACCGATCCCGATTCGTTCAAACCCACCATCACCACACCGGAACTGACGGAGCGCGCAGCCAAGCGCTTTGCCCGGTTGGCCGAGTTCATGCGCAAGCGGGACATTCCCAACGAGAAGATCGCCCATTTCCTGATGAAGCTGATGTTCTGCATGTTCGCCGAAGATATCAATTTGCTGCCCGATGAGCTTTTCACGAATTTGGTGAAAGGCGCCAAGAACGATTCCAAGCAACTTTCCCGTCGGCTGGAGAATCTGTTCAAGGCGATGTCCACGGGTGGAGATTTTGGCCCGGTGGCCATCGATTACTTTAACGGCGGTCTCTTCAACGATCATGAGGTGTTCGACCTCAAGATCAACGAGATTGA
>CAYPJB010000019.1:0-23048 GCA_964410845.1 uncultured Bacteroidales bacterium
CCATGGCCTGGCTGTACTCAGTCTGGCCATACCGGGCACCGTGCGCCAGTGTGTGGATCACAGCTCAACCCGTAGAATACATCTACACCCATACTAATACAGGAGTCTCTTATGGCTCTCGAGATGATAGATCAGCCATTACCCACCCAGAAGACGCTGGATCCCAGCTTTCTGCCGTACCGTTCGCTCTCCAATGAAGAGCTGAAGGCACGATGCTGGGCTGCCAAGAAAACGCTCGGCTCCAAGTGCCTAATCCTGGGGCACCACTATCAGCAGGATGAGGTCATCGAGTTTGCTGACCTGCGTGGCGACAGTTACAAGCTGGCCTCGCTGGCCGCTCAGAAAAGTGACTGCCAGTACATCGTCTTCTGTGGCGTGCACTTTATGGCCGAGACGGCAGACATTCTCGCAGGCGATCATGTGCGGGTGATCCTGCCCGATCTCGCTGCTGGTTGCAGCATGGCGGACATGGCTGACATCGACACTGTCGAAGACTGCTGGGATCAGTTGGGCGATGCGATTGATACCAATGACATCATGCCGGTTACTTACATCAACTCGGCAGCGAACCTCAAAGCATTCTGTGGCGAACGGGGGGGCATCGTCTGCACCAGCAGCAATGCTCGGGCTGCTCTCGAATGGTCGTTCGCCCAGCGAAGCAAGGTGCTCTTCTTCCCCGATCAACACCTGGGCCGTAACACCGCCCGCAAGATGGGTATCCCGCTCGACGAGATGATCGTCTGGGATCCAGCGAAGAAACTCGGTGGCAACAGCATTGATGCCATCCGCAAAGCCAAGGTTCTTCTCTGGCGTGGCCACTGCAGCGTGCACCAGATGTTCAAACCCCAGCACGTCGAGTTCTTCCGCAAGCAACACCCCGGCATCCAGATCATCGTTCACCCCGAGTGTTCGATGGAAGTCGTTGACATGGCTGACCTCGTCGGCTCCACCGAGTACATCCTCAAAACCGTGAGCGCTGCCCCGCCCGGCACCAAGTGGGCCATCGGCACGGAACTCCATCTCGTCAATCGTCTGAAGCAGGAACGACCGGAACAGGAAATCCACTTCCTCTCAACGATGGTCTGCATGTGTGCCACCATGTACCGCATCGATCTGCCCCACCTCTGCTGGTGCCTGGAGAACCTGGTGCAAGGGAAAGTGGTCAATGAAATCGTGGTGCCGGACAAGGTAGCGAAGAACGCCAAGCTTGCGTTGGATAGGATGTTGCAGGTGAAGTGACAATATTGGTGTGCTATGAGAACACGTTTTCGTTCGGAAGACGATGGTTGGACGTTAGACGGCAGTAAGATTTCTGACACTGCAGCCTTGGAGAGAAAACGTAAATGCCTGGTGGATGAGGGACCCGTCATCCTTGAGCATTGGTTCTACCGCGGTTCGTGTGCTCCTGATCGGCTAGTGATTGATAGTTACGATGAGTTCATTGAGTATCTTAACACCAAAGCGTTCGCCGGTGATGCGATGCATGTCTGGAGTTTTGCAGCAGTCTGTGGCAACGATAACACGATTGTGGATGGGAAATGCCCTGATGATGCGGGGATGATACCCAGGACTGGGGCTTATTAGATTCACATCCGCAACACCCGGCACGTCTCCTCATAGCTCGCTTCCAGATCAAGCATCACGCCTGAAGTGGCACCTAACCAGAGTGGCAACGTCGGCAGCGGCTTACCTACTTCCAGGCTTTCATGCCAAGCATGCAGACGGTAACGAGGCGGGCCTTTGGGTTGCGTTCGGCAGTTCGCTACATAGATGGAACCGTCAGCCACCGATTCTTCCAGATCAACTCGTCCCATCGAATGTAATAAGTCAGCGAAGAGGTTGAATGATCGGGAAGTGACAACATCGACAATCATCAACGAGACTTCTTGCCGAAGCAGTGCTGCACACTTCGCGACGAAGGCTTGTCGTGATTCGGGACGATCCTTGTTGGCTGGGCTAACGAGTTCGATGCAAGCCACCAGGCGGCGATCCCGGGAAATGTCATACACTCGCACGGAATACTCATCAGGTTCCGCCAATTCCACGTCGGCATCGAATTGAGGCTTCTTCGCTGTGAAGTGAAGAGTAGCGGTTCCACCTTCTCCTGATGTCAACCAAGATGGTTCATCGGACGATTCGTAATGGAACGTCCCCACGTCGATCTCAACCGCACCACCAAGATGTACTTGTGGTGAGGCGACGTATTGTGCAGGCAGTTTCGACATCAGTTGCATCACGATCATCGCAGGCCATTGGCCATGCAATTCGTCCCATGAACGCTTGAGGTTCAGTGGTGGATGAAAGTGATCACGAAGGGGCATGCATCATCTCCTTGCTTAAAGTATACCCAATATCTCCTCACGCTGTCCAACCTGTCTCCCCAATTCCCTCTCGCATTTGCTGATTCATGTGGTAGTCTGCAGGAACGTCAGTCCTACCTTGGAACCTCCCGCTATGCTTTCGCTTGTATTGCTTGCTCTCCTCCCCGCGGCTCCCGTCGAAAACCACGTCGTCTTTCGTGAAACGGATCGATTCGCCGGCTGGCCTGCCAACCATGGTATCTGGAGTTGGGGCAACGAGATCCTCGTTGGCTTCCTCCTCGGTTACCATCAGGAGAAAGAAGGCCACACGATCAATAACGACAAGGCGCAGTCAACCCGTTTCGCCCGCAGTCTGGATGGTGGGGTAACCTGGAAGATCGAGGTGCCCAGCTATCTCGATGCAGACGAGAAGGACAAGCAGCCGAAGAACCTCACGGAAGCTATCGACTTCAGTCATCCTGATTTCGTGATGCAGATTCGCATGTGGAAAGGTTCCCCCACGTGGTCGTTCTTCTACTACTCGTACGACCGAGGTCACACCTGGAAAGGCCCGTACTGGATGCCCAAGTTTGATCGGCCAGGCATCCTCGCCCGCACCGATTACCAGGTGAATGGTAAACACGATCTGACGGCCTACCTCAGCTCAGCCAAAGCCGATGGCAGCGAAGGTTGGCCATTCGTCGCTCGCACCACCGATGGCGGGTTAACCTGGAAGAACGAAGCATGGATCGGGACCGAACCCGGCAAGGGTGGCTACGCGATCATGCCTTCAGCCGTGCGGCTCTCGGATAATGAACTGCTCGTCTGGATTCGTTGTCGCAGCAAGGCAGGCGATCAGCGGTCGTTCTGGATCGAACCCTATCGCTCTACCGACAATGGCAAAACCTGGACTCTTGAAAAGCACAACAGCATCGACAACTCAGGCAACCCCGCCCACATGGTCAAACTCAAGGACGGCCGACTGGCAGTCACCTATGGCTATCGTCGTCAGCCTTACGGCATCCGGGCCAAGCTCAGCAGCGATGGTGGCAAGACCTGGGGCGAAGAGATCATCCTCCGCCAGGATGGCCACAACTGGGACCTCGGCTACCCCCGCACCGTGCAACGTCCTGATGGCAAGCTGGTGACGGTCTACTACTACAACGATGCAGGGCAAAAGGAACGCTACATCGCTGCAACCATCTGGGAAGCGAACAAGTAACGCATTCAACGGTGTCATCATGAGTCGTTTCGTCATCGTGGCTTACGCACCGAAACCCGGCAAAGACCAGGCACTCCATGAAGCAGTGCGGAAGCATGTACCCGTGCTTCGCCGTGAAGGCTTGGTGACGGAACGCCCCGCTTACGTGATGAGAGCCAAGGATGGCACGATCGTCGAAATCTTCGAATGGGTCTCCGCCGAAGCCATCAAGCGAGCCCATAGCAATGCTTCGGTACAAGCACTCTGGGCCGAGTTCGGCGAGGTCTGCGATTTCAAGACGCTGAATACGTTAGCCGAAGCGGGAGACATGTTCGCGGAGTTCGAGCCGGTGGTGTTGTAAAGAAGATGTAACCAGATGCTCTGGCAGCTATTTCAGTTTTTTTTTTGCCTCGTTGTTAATCCTTCAGAATCCTGGCAGTACTTCTCACAGGGGCAGTTCCGCCATTCATTGTGAGAGAGGTGCATGATGGAATCTTCAACTGATTGTGATAGCTGTTCTTCTAGCTCCAAAAACTCAGTATGGTGGTTTAATCCTGCTAATATTAGTTGGGGGATGCATCCCGATCCACACCGGTTCCTGAACGTGGTCCGGCAGCAGGAGAGCGCTGGCCAACTGCTTCTCAGCAACAAACTTCCTGGTCCACTCCACCCCATTGATGAAGAAGGCGGTCGAGAGAGCATCAGCGAGTGCTGCGGTAGTACAACGAGCGGTAGCGGAGGCGATGCCGACAGCAGGCCATCCCGTACGTGGATCGAGGATGTGGCCTAGTTTCTTGCCTTCGTGCACGAGGTGCTTGAAGGTGGCAGCAGAGGTGGCGATGGCTTCGTTCTGCAGATACAACGTGGCCAGCCTGGTATGGGGGTTCCACGGATGTTCGATGCTGACCGACCAACCCCGTGAATGACCGGGTGGGCTGCCGAGAGCCAAGATGCTGCTCTTGCCGCCGTGGAAGAGCACGGGTTGCCCCGGGGCATGTTTCTCGAAGAATGCAGCCAGTGCATCGAGAGCGTAGCCTTTACCGATGCTGCCGAAGTTGAGCTGGAGGTGGGGGACACGGAAGCGAACGGACTTGTGCTGTACATTCAGGCTGACTTGCTTCAGATCAACGTGCTTCCAGCCTGACTGGGCGAGAGCCTGCAAGAGTTCTGTTTCGGCAGGCACCCGTCGTGGACCACGAACGAACCCCCAGGCATCCACCAGTGCTCCGCTGGCTACATCGAATGCACCCTCGGTCCACCGCGTGATCATATCAGCATAAAGCAGTAGGCAGCAAACTTCGTCATTGATCGGCACTGCTTCGCTACCTGCCCGCTGATTGATCTCGCTGATCATGCTGTCAGTTCGATAGATCGTCATCCACGCTTCGATCTCGTCGATGACATCGAAGGCATCATTGATCAAGCTGGTGGGTACGGAGTGACCAAAGGGGAGCACGATCTCAAAAACGGTGCCCATCGCCGGGCGAGCATAACGAACGAGAGTCAGATCAGCTTCGGTGGGAATGGCTACTGGCGCGTTAAGTTCATGAGCGAGGCCAACGAGATGGCCTGCTTGTTCAGCAAGTCGACGCGGATCGAGAAAATCGCGACGGTGCATAGTTGTTCTGGATTGTAGTCATCACGACGGAGCGTGATGACTACAAACTACTCACTGGCTTCGTGGATGAGGGGTTCCAGCGATTTCGTGTTGCGTTCGACGGCCAGCACGATGGTGCGTTCTTCCACACCGTCAGCAGAGTAAGCGACGGCTGGCAGAATCTGGCGGCCATCGGGCAGGCTGTACCGCATGGTGAAGGTGCCGTCGGGACGAAGCTGAACCGGTTCGCCCTGGATCATCACCTTGGCTGTCGGTTCGGTGGCACCGTAGACGATGAGTTCTGCATCCAGCTTGAAGAAGAACTTGCGGGCCTTGGAGCCGAATGCTCCGGAACCCAGGCTGGTGACAACCTGTGAACTCATCGGACGGCGCAGACGTTCTTCAAAGAGCTTGCGGAGTTCCAGGCTGCTGGTGTTCTTGTCGTAGCCGCCGGAGAGGGCGTAGATCTTGTCGAGCTTCTGCTGGACATCGACCCAGTTCTCGTCGATCTGATCGCTGACGTTGGGGCGAGGGGTGTTGATGACGTTCGACCGGCACATCATGTAGAACCGTCCGGTCTTGGTGATGTAACCGATGTCAATGCGGTAGGTGCGGTTGGGTTTGTTAACGTCGATGTACCAGTTGTTACAGCCTTCGTGGATGTCGATATCGCGGACGATGGATTCCGTGACGCTGGTGGAATCATCGCTGGTGATATCCAGTACCCGCAGGATGGCCTTGGCGCCATGCCATTCCTGTTCCAGGGCCGACTCCGCACGACGGACGGAATGCTCGGTGACTTCCCAGTACGCATGCAGCCAGAAAGGATCACGCACCATGACGACAATGCGATCGCGGCCATAGTTGCGGGGGAGATCGGGCAGACGAGTGGCGACCTGCTTGGGACCATCCACCAGGAATTTGCTGGAACCGATATTTCCTACGGCGATGTCTTCCAGGGTTGTATCACGCTTGGCCGACTTTTGACGAGGGAGGGGTTTATTGATGGGCTTACTGGCGTAACCAGCCTTACCGGGCTTGCTGGCGACTTTGGCTGTGGGCTTGGTGGTGGACTTGGCCATCACTTTGGGGCGTGCTGTTGATTTGCCGGGCTTCTTCACCGACGTAGTATGGCCGACAGGTTTTGTCTTGCTGGCAGACTTCGCGGGAGAAGGGGTGACACGCTTTTTGGCCATGGAGATATACCGCAGGTGGGTTGTCGTTGCTGACGTAACTCTATGTATTGCATAGCATTACGTTAATATGAGAGGGTCATGCATGACTTATGGATTTCTCCAGCTTCTTGCTTGACAACACTTTTATAACTGTTCTGACTCTACAAAGTCAATGCAACTCAGGGGAAAATCAGGCTTTCTCATCGGAAAATCCCCGACTTTCTGGTCTTACCAAGCTGGGTAGCTTCGCGTGACTTTATCGGACCACTCTTTTAGATGAATTCCAGTGCATTGCTAAATGGGCACATGAATCTGCCGAATCAACTGTTCATGAGATAATTTCATTTATCTGAACAGAATTCACGCCTTCTGGGCACTTACTAGTAGCGGGCCTGTCAGATACATCTCTTGTCTTATCAACTACTGAAAGCGTTTGACTGGGGAATGGACCATGCAAGCATCGACACTCAAACTCCTGTTCGCTACCTCTCTCATCATGGGAGTGCTGGCATCCACCATGGTCTACTTGTACGTCAGAGACACCACGCCGATTTCCCAAACACCTCGCCTGCAGCGAGATCGCCAGCAGCCCCACAGCGTGACAAACAATGTGAAGTCAGTTAAGCCCTTGAAGGCACCTACGGCGAAGCCGTGATCTGAAGCAGTGCCGGCATCATACGTTAACTATCATGCCAAATGCCCTATCGAAGCTGACGGATCTGGTGAGAAATTTGCAACCCAAGCTGCAGGATGGTGCCTATGCCTTCTGCTGCTTGCCTGCTGCACAGGCTATCCCTGCTTCAGTCATCGCCTGGTTTCGTGAAACTGAAGGTGTAACCATCGTCCTGCCAGTAGCAGATGCGCATGCATCTGGATTGCAGATCGAATTCGAAGCAGCCTGGATCACGCTCACGGTACACTCAGCGTTATCTGCCGTGGGTCTGACGGCAGCGGTGGCTGTTGCGCTTTCGGATGCAGGCATCAGCTGCAATGTGCTGGCAGCGATATATCACGATCATCTCTTTGTGCCGCTGTCCCGGGCGGAGGATGCCATGCGGGTGCTACAGCATCTACAGACTGCTTCGAACACTGATTGACTTCGTCCTTCCGCCAAGGGATAATACCTATCTGCTTCCGTTATCCCGCCTCAACGATTGAAGGATACTTGTTATGTGGCAACGTGGGTCGCTGTTACTGATCGTCGCACTTCTTTGCATCCCTTCGTTACTGGCCACTCCGTTCAGTACATCGAGTGCCCCGAAGCCTGTCAAGAAGAAGCTCTACCTCATCGCAGGGAAGAAGAGCCATGCGTATGGTCAGCATTCTTTCCGTGCCGGATGTATTCTGCTGAAGAAGCGGCTGGATGCAGCATTCCCCGACCAGCTCGAAACCACGGTCATCTTCGAAGGCTGGCCCCGGGACAGCAGCATCCTCAACGATGCTGATGCCATCTGCATCTACAGCGATGGGGGCAAAGGTCACCCGGCTAACCCTCACCTCAAACAGCTCGATGCCTTGGCCAGGAAGGGGGTAGGCATCGGCATGATGCACTATGCCGTCGAAGTACCCAAGGAAGTCTCCGGCGCCGAGTTCCTCGACTGGATCGGTGGGTACTTCGAGATGCACTGGTCGGTCAACCCCCACTGGCGTTTACGCCATGTGGAGTTGGCCAAGGGGCATGCCATCACTCGTGGCGTGAAAGATTACGCTACCCAGGACGAGTGGTATTATCACATGCGTTTCCGCGACAAGATGGAAGGGGTGACCTCCATCCTGGCTGCCTTGCCACCCGATGACACACTCAGTCGTCCCGACGGTCCCCATAGTGGCAACCCCGCAGTGCGTGCTGCAGTTAAACGCGGAGAGAAGCAAGTGGTTGCCTGGGCTCGCGAACGTCCTGATGGAGGAAGAGGGTTTGGTTTCACCGGTGGTCATTTCCACTGGACCTGGGCCGATGATAATAACCGCAAGCTGGTACTGAATGCCCTCGCCTGGATCAGCAAAGTGGATGTTCCTGGTGAAGGGGTTGCCTCCACTACTCCCGATATTGAGGAGTTGAAGCTGAACCACGACTTCCCCATCCCCAAGGATTTCGACCACGAGAAGATGGTGAAGCACATCGTGACGGGCGGGAAATAGTTGTCATCAGGTAGAGCGTGATGACTACTGTTTAGAGCAACCTTGAATTGTGCTACTTCCGGGCAGCACGGTCGGGAGACCAGACACAACAAACCAATTACAGCTTAAAACAATCCCGCTAGTGGCCCACCCTTCGCTGCCAGCCCCTCAATCTTCTTCACCACCGCTGGGTCTTCTTCCAGTGGTGGAGCATGGTGGGGCTTGATGCGGGCGTCGATCACCAGCGACCCCGTGCAGCCCCAGTGCTTGCTCACCGTGCTTTGACCGATTCCATCGATATCGACGGCAGGGTTCGAACGGGTGAAGACCACCCAGATCCAGTTGTTGATGTGTCGAGCACAGAAGTCGCTGTCATCTACCAGGAAGATCAGCGGGAAGCCAGCGATGGCATCTTTTGGATAGTATTGCACAAAGCGTTCCACCGCCCCGCGGCCTTCACTCGTAAACCTCGGCGCTTGGACGGCGAGGATGCCGGGCAGACACACTCTCGGCAAACTGAAACCGGAAGGAAGCCCCAGATCACCCGGCACGCTGCTGGCCAGTTCCCGATGCGGTTTGCCTGCAGCAGCAACTACCAGCTTGGAACCTTCGTTGAAGCCGGTGCCGGAATAGTCGAGTGTGTCGATGGTGGTACAGGTCTGGAAGTGGAGATCACGTCGCCAATCGACTCGTTGCAGCACATGCTGGAAGAAGCGACCGATATCGTGGATATCCAGCTCGCGATCATCTTCCTGAGCGATGATAAAGAGATACTTCGCCAGCGAGAGTTGCCCCTGGCCCAGGATGGCGTTCGCCACCGTCAACAGTTCCTGAGGCTTGCGTTCGCTGGCATATGGCACATAACGCTCGCTGCCGATAGCTAGCAGCAGCGGATGCACACCACTGGCATCGACCGCATGCACTGCCTTCACGCCCGGAAGTACAGATGGAATCATCGGCCCGGTGATCTCGTGAATCAGTTCACCAAAACTCGTGTCTTCCTGAGGCGGCCTGCCCACAACGGTGAATGGCCAGATCGCACCCGTACGGTGATAGACTTTGTCTACCTGAAGATAAGGGAACTGATGAACCTTGGCATAGTAGCCCAGGTGATCGCCGAACGGGCCTTCGGGCAGCGTCTTGCTCGGATCGATGATGCCGGAGATGCAGAAATCCGCTTCGCCGAGCATGGGTAAGCCGTTGGCAGCGGGAGTCAGTCGCACCCGTCTGCCACCCAGTGCCCCCGCGAAGATGAGTTCGCTCAAACCCTCCGGCAAAGGCATCACTGCAGACAGCATCAGGGCGGGTGCTCCGCCGATGTGAATGTTCACCTTCAGCGGTTCACCTTTTGCGATAGCAGCAGAATGATGCACCCCAATGCCCCGATGGATCTGGTAGTGCAACCCTACTTGCTGATCTGTGACGTATTGGTTTCCATCGAGTTGCACCCGGTACATGCCGAGATTTGACTTCTGCCAGCCGGGTGTATTCGGGTCTTCGGTGTAGACCAGAGGCAAGGTGACAAAGCTGCCTCCGTCGTTGGGCCAGCACTTGAGCTTGGGCAACTGGCTGAGGCTGATCTCATGTTCAAGAATCGGTGCTCGTCGTACTTTCCTAGGAAGCGTATTCAGGGCAGCGAAGGGCATCTTCCAGTAGCGGAAAGGCTTCTTCATCAGGTTGGCGGGGTCGATCTTCAGTTCGACCATCTTGCGCACGGTTTCGAGCGTATCCCGAAAGAGAAACCGACTGCGTTCGATGGTACCAAACAGGTTGCTGACCATCGAGAACGCAGTTCCCTTGGGCCGCGTGAAGAGCAGGGCTGGCCCCTTGACTTCGTACACCCGCCGATGCAGGTACGCCATCTCCAGATTCGGGTCGATCTCGTGATCGATACGAACCAGCTGTTTGGTCTTCTCCAGGTCAGCCACACAAGCAGCAAGGGACGGGTAACCCATAGTGTTCCCATGATAGTAGTCATCACAAGATACCAGCCCGACGCGCTAGCGAGGGACACCTCGCGACAGGGGTACGTCAATATCTATCGCCAGGAAGAAATATCTTGCCATCGCGCGGGCCACTCCTAGCGCGTCGGGCTGGTATTTACGCAATGTACGCTCATCATCGCTGTCATCACGACGGAGTGTGATGACTACATACCTAAATACTCTTTCATGTACTGGTCGTACACTTCCTGGCCTTTCTCATCGCTGAGGTCGAGGCGCATTTCGTTGATGACCTTGATCCCCATGCCGAGCCAATCCTGCCAGCACTGGGCACAGATCGATGTGTAAATCTTCTGGCCCAGTTCGTCACTCATCGGTGGTCGCTGCAGTTGCACGGCTCGTGGTCCTGCTGTGCAGCCAGGCCGCTGGCAGCCGAAGCCACCTTCACCCTGGATGGCTGGTCCGCTCGCTCGCTTCGATTCCGGCACCGGTACGCCAATCTGCTTGAGGAGCTTGGCCATGTCATCGCGGGGGATATTGTCGCCTCGCTCGTCAGCGACTTCGAAACCCCTGGTGAGGAACGTCGCAGCGGCAGCATTGTTGCCTGCATTGATCAGGCTCTGGCCGAGCAATTGATAGGCTTTCGAGAACTGGGTGTTGAGTTCGACCGTCTTCTGAAAAGCGACTGCTGCTTCCACGAACTGGCCATCTTCAAAGAGGGCTTTGCCGAGACTGAAGTGGCCTAGTTCGTTCTCCGGATCGTCCTGGGTCATCTTGCGAAACTGAGCGATCCGTTCTTGCAAAGCAGCGTTCATGGTGCGGTAGTATCCTGGTGAAAGTTCAACCTCATTATAGAAGGCCGAAGCCAGGATTTAGCTCAGCCCCAGCACTTCGTTATACCCTTCGGGATTGAACCCCACAAACAAGGTCTTCCCCTTGCGAAACGTCGGTGCCCGTAGATTCCCCGTCGGGCCCAAAAGTGCTGCCAGCAACGTCTCCTCGTTGGGCTTGTCCTTCTTGAGATCGAGTGTCACGACGTTCTTGCCCTTGGCCGTATGGATGACATTCACCGTCTTCGCCAGGGCTAGCGCTTCCTTCTTGCTGTGGGTATCCTTCCGGGCATCGACGATGGCTTTCGGCTCTACGCCATGTTCCTCCAGGTGAGCATCAGCCTTCTCGCAGGTCTTACAATTGTTGCGACGATAATACCAGTCAACGGATGCCATCGATAGAAACTCCGGGAATCAGGATTTGATAGTAGTTTATGCGAATAAGACAGTGTCGTGGATTCTACAGAATTGCCTGGATCACGTTACCCTGGCTCAGGGCGTGGGGCCGTTGCAGCTTATCGTGGATAATCGTCTCGGGATCAATTCCCAGGCAGTGGTAAATGGTCGCAGCCAGGTCGCCCGGCGTCGTTGGTGAACTCGCGGGATAGGCTGCATGCCGGTCACTCGAACCATGCACGATTCCTCCACGGATGCCCCCGCCCGCCAGCACCGATGTAAATACCTTGGCCCAGTGGTCGCGGCCATCTCTTCCTGCACCAGCTCCACCTGGCACCGATTGCCCCACCTTCGGCGTACGCCCCATCTCGCCGGTCCAGACGATAAGTGTCTCATCGAGCATGCCCCGCTGCTGCAAGTCATCCAATAGCGCCGAAAAGGCCAGATCGGTCGTCGGGCACAGTCTCGTCTTCAGATCGATGAAATTGCGGTTATGGGTATCCCAGTAGACCGACACATTCGTGAGCCCATCGTTCTGCCAGAAAACCGTCACCAAAGGCACGCCTGCCTCCACCAGCCGACGAGCCTGCAACACCGCCTGGCCATGCAGGTTCATGCCATACCGCTCCCTCACCGCCAGTGGCTCCTTTGTCAGATCAAACGCAGCCGCCACGCTCGGCTTGGTCAGCATCGAGAACGCCTGCTGATAGTACGAACTCATGGCGGAGATGTTCGCTTCCTTCTCCAGCAGTCGCCGCTGTTCATCGATAGTGTTGAGCAGTTGCTGACGTCGTTCGAGTCGGGCGGTCGGCACCTCGGCCCGCAGCACCAGATCAGCCACGCGATAGTCCTTCGAACTGGCATCCTCATCAATTCGCATCGGCTGATAATGAGGTCCCAGCCAGCCAGCCCCCTGGCCATGCGATTCCTCGACGAACCGTGGTGCCGGGTTTTCCTTCACCTTCGGCATCATCGACACATAGGCCGGTAACGGCTGTGTACCCCATCCGAGCTTCTGCAGCATCGCCCCATAGTGAGGCCAATCTTCGTGCAGTGATGCTCCCGGCCGCGTCATCGATCTTCCGGTCAGCAGCTCATGGGTGGCAGTGGTATGGTTGACATCGTTGTGAGTCATCGAGCGGATGATGGCCAGCTTGTCGGTCCGTTGCGCCAGCAGTGGCAGATGTTCGCAGATCTCGATACCAGGCACCCTGGTCTTGATCGGCTTGAACTCCCCCCGGTACTCAGCCGGGGCATCAGGCTTCATGTCCCAGGTATCCTGCTGGGCCGGCCCGCCCCACATGAACAGAAGTATGACCGCCTTCGCCTTCTTCCGCCTGGCCTGCTGCATCGCCTGGGCCCGCAAAACCTCCGGCACCGAGAGCCCTAATAAACTGAGAGACCCCGCGCGCAGAAACTCCCGCCGACCCATCGGCAACGACGAACGATGATCTGCACAGAGCCAGGAACGCATAGGGAAGGTGGGGTTGAGGAAGGATAACCGGCAGTGAAACAAGTATGACACAGCGACGAAGCAGGAGCAAGCGGGAATAACATGGAGCCGCGCACGAAGTAAGCGGTCGAGATGCTACTATATCGCAGCAAGCATCTCATGCCCCGTTATGCCATGTGGCCGCTTACTTCGTGCGCGGCTCAGTCGACGCACACTGACGATCTTTCACCAGTTCCCAGTCACAACTACGGGAGCACTATGCTACACTGGTTATGCTGTGTTCCCTTCTCCCAGGACTGTTCCCATGCATACTCTCCTGAATGGCTGGCTTCAGAAACGAGTTCACCTGGTGATGCGATCCATCAATGTCGCAGCTCTCGATGGCGTGTTGGTGTACGCTGATGCTACCGGGGTGATTGTGGAGTTACTGAAGGGGCAATCGTCTCAGCAGAAGTTTGTCCCCTGGACATCGATCTTACATCTGGATCTGATGCCCTAAATCCAACTGATCAGACAACCAGGCGTGACGTGGCGTGAGCCTGCATGGTGAGATTGCCAATCGTTTCAAGATCATGCCGGGGAGCTGATGCACTAACGCTGCGCCTTTTGGAACTACAATAATAGACAATGCTGCGCTCCGGAGATGCTTCATGCCTCAGCCCAAGTCGGATGCTATCGCTCTTTTTGGAGTCACGGGGGATTTAGCGTTCAAGAAGATCTTCCCGGCAATCCATGCCATGGCCAAGCGGGGGAATCTGAACTGTCCGGTTGTAGGCGTTGGCCGCGGGTTGATGACCAGAGAAGAGTTAATCGCCCGGGCAAAGGAGAGCATCGTCAAGCATGGCAGTTACGACGAACGGGCTTTTGCCATCGTGGCCAAGGCACTTCGTTATGCCGGAGGTGACTATCAGGACGCGAGCACGTTCCAGTCCATTCGTGAGCAGTTAGGGGATTCCAAGCATCCGGCGTACTACCTGGCCATTCCCCCTTCGTCGTTTCCGTTGATTGTTGAACAACTCGGCAAGTCGGGATGCATGCGTGGGGCACGGGTTATTCTCGAAAAACCGTTCGGTCGTGACCTCGCCTCAGCGCAGCAGCTTAATCAGACACTGCTGGGCAGCTTTCAGGAATCAGCTATCTTCCGCATCGATCACTACCTGGGAAAGACGCCAGTGCAGAACCTGCTCTTCTTCCGGTTTTCCAATGCCTTTCTGGAGCCAGTCTGGAATCGACGATATGTGGAAAGTGTGCAGATCACGATGGCGGAATCGTTCGGAGTGCAGGAACGGGGCGCTTTCTACGAAGAGACCGGTGCTATCCGGGATGTTATCCAGAATCATTTGCTGCAGATCGTTGCCCATCTGACGATGGAGCCGCCCGCAGGTAGCGACAGTGAATCCATACGCGATGAGAAAGTGAAGGCACTCAAATCGATCAAATGCCTGCAGCCGAACGATGTGGTGCGCGGGCAGTATCGAGGCTACCGAACGGAAAAGGGAGTCTCAGCCACATCCAACGTTGAGACCTTTGCAGCCATGAAGCTGGAACTGACTTCCTGGCGTTGGCAGGGTGTGCCGTTCCTGGTGCGGGCCGGAAAGCGGATGCCAGTGACCTGTGCTGAGGTGCAGGTGCGATTTCGTCAGCCCCCGGCGGTGTATGCTTCAGCGGCGCCGCCTGCGAATGTCTTCCGCTTCCGTATCAGTCCGGATGTGGTGATTGCGTTGTCTTCCCAGGTGCTGTGTGACGGCGAGAAGATGGCAGGTAAAACGCAGGAACTGCTGGCTACGGAATGTCATAACGGAAGTCGCATGGGAGACTACGAGCGACTGCTCACCGATGCCATGCGAGGCGATGCAACACTGTTCGCCAGGCAGGATGCCGTGGAGCAGTCGTGGCGCATCGTCGATCCGATTGTGACAACCCAAGGTCAACCGCTGGAGTATGCCCCTGGTAGCTGGGGGCCTGAAGCAGCAGCTACACTGGCTTCAGGCTTGGGCGGCTGGCAGAATCCGGTGATACAACCATGAAATGCAAAATTGCGCAGTTGCCTGGTGTGGATGGTCTTAGCTCTTCTTGATTGCCGATTTGGCATCACGACCAGCTTGTTTTCGCTTGCCTGCAGATTCGGCGAAGCCTTTCTGTCTCGTCGTGACACCACTTATCTTCAGTGCAGTCTTGGTCCGCTTGGCAGCAGAAGTAGCGCTCTTGGTGGTCTTGGCCTTTGTAATCTTTGCTGGCCGTGCGACTTTGGCTTTCTTGGATGCCATGACTGTCTCCTTAAATGGAAATAACACTCAACAGGTCCCATCCTGCTGTTATTCATGCTACGAGAGTCGATGTTCAGTGAATACGGTGCCGGGATGTCTTCCTTGCACGCATAAGAAAAACCCTCAGCCATTCGGCTGAGGGTTCAACGATAGATATCACAGCATGTTCATAACTCGCTCGGTCAATCCCTTCTCACCAAGGATGATCTTGAGTTCACCGTTGGCTGCCACCTTCTCCAGCGTCTCGAGTTCACGGAGGCGGAGCAGCGTCGGGTTCTCGGCCAGCATCCTGGCGGCGTTGGTCTGGTGCCGCAGGGCAGCAGTCTCTTCACGCCGTGCAATGATATTGGCTTCTGCAGCCTTCCTGGCTTCGATGACCTTGTTGAACAACTCACGCATTTCCCCCGGCAGGATCAGATCGCGAATACCGATGGCCTGGACTTCCAGTCCGAAGCCGGCAGCACGCTGACGTACCAGGGTTGCCAGTTCCTGTCCTACGGCGTCCTTGTCCGCGAGCAGAACATCCAATTCCCGGTTGCCGATGACCGTACGCAGCGCCAGCTGCGTTTCACGGTAGAGCGTCTGCTTCGGATCATCGATCAGCGTGATGGCCTTGATCGGATCAGTGATCCGGTAGCTGACCACAGCGTTCAGACGCAACGTGACCTTGTCCGCAGTCAGGATTTCCTGGCCTGGGATATCGAGCACCGTTTCACGTGTTCCGAACGTGCTGACCTTCACGGTCTGTAGACCCGTCCAGAACGCGTGACGACCAGCCGGCACAGTACCGACGATCTTCCCCTGCACGAAGAGGACACCCACTTCGTCAGGTTCTACCGTATAAACCGTGAGAAGACGATCCGCACCGGTTCCACGCACGATGGTATCGAACTGCTCGTGTTCCAAGCGGGGTACGCGGGCATCGATTACCTCAACCCGCACGTCCTTGATGCCGAGCCAGTAGGCGTACCGGCCTGGCCCGAGGATGCCATGAAAGCGACCTTCGATCCAGACGAGAGCACGCTCGTAGTCCTTCAGTTCGATCACACCCAAAGCGTCCTGCAGCGCAGGCTCCTTGATCAGCTGATCAAGCTGAGGGTGCGCGAGCCAGAGATTGCGACGGTCGAAAACCTCAAGCCGATAATGTCCGAACGCATTCAGCTTCAGGAACTTTCCCGGACCGATGATCGCAACGAATTCATCGCGGTAGAAAAGCAGTCCGCGATCCGTCTGACGGATAAACTTGCGAATAAACATGATGACCTCCATTCAGTAGCAAATTGCTGGTAGTTGGTAGCAAGCAGGAATTGTGCAGGGTGCATGTACACCCACCAACCACACTGGTTGGTGTTGAGATTGAAAGCAAACGAACTGCCCGCCCGGTGGATGATGATCCTTCGTGGCGACGCGGAGTCGTGGCTTGAGTGAGGAGTAGCACTACCGTCAGACAGTCTGGTGTGACGACGAGCTTCCTTCCCTGACGGGAAGTACGCGGCATCGAACAGCAGCCTGCTGAAGGAAGTGGTATGTGCCCCACCGAGGCCACGCTGCTAAGCGGTCCAGGAAGTGTGAAGCCGGTACTGGTTCCCTGCAGCATCACCGCCGAAGCGGAGAAGGCTGCCTGGAAGAGTATCGACCGCACTGATCAACATGGTGCCGAGCGGAACAGCCCTTCTGTACCGTTTGGAACGGTTGGTGAAAGGTTACTAGCCTTTCGGAGTGGTACGGGAGTCGAACCCGCAACAGCCAAGTTCTCTACTTGGAGCTCTAGCCATTGAGCTAACCACAAGGGTGAATACGAAAAGGGTTCAGAACCCGAACCAGCATCAACGCGCTGACCTTGGAAATGAGCTTGTTGACTGGCCGGCCACTTGCCGCATCCAGGGATAGAGACAGAACATCACGCAAAAGGTTCGTCGCTACTTGCGTAAAACGGTAATCAGTTCAATCCCGTGTTGGCACACCAGTTCCAGTCGAAACCCGATCATCTGCTGCAGCAGGGTCACAAACTCCAGCCAGCGCTGCTGATCCCAGACATGGAAATGGATGCTGTAGTTCTTCCGGAGTAGTTGCTCGATATGGGCTTCTAGGTCGTCCACGCGCTTGTCTACTAATAGAGCCCATTCTCGAAAATGCGCTTCGCGAGAAGCTGCTGGCCCATGCTGATGATCATGCAGCAGGTGCCCGAGGGAAGTGACCGGGCGATCCCGATCAAACGTGCTGGTCTTCTCCGGGATGGCGAGGTAGAGAACACCATTCTGCCGAAGCACGCGATGAAAGGTCTTCACTGTGCCGATAGGGTCTTCGCAGTGTTCCAGGAAGTGGTTGGCAATCACGAAGTCCTGTGAGGCATCAGGAATGGTCGCCAACGTCTCGCCGTTATCGATGATGTCCAGCGGAACCAGTGGCAGAGTTGCCAGTTCGGGATATTGTCGTCGCAAATCGTCTACAGGCAGACGGTCAACATAACGCACGATCGTACCCGGCGATACTGGCATGGGATTGTGCAGCGCCCCGATCTCCAGTCCGGTGCCACCGACGAAGTGCCTGGAGATAAATTCCCGATTGAGTGCTGGCAACAGAGGAGCGGCTTGAACCTGATCGCGTCGATTGCGGATCAATTGTGACATGCGTGTCATCAGTCGATTCATCGTCTCATCCTTGACGAAGGGATGCCCCATCTTGGGATGATTCGAAGCAAAGATCAAGATGAGTCTGAAGCAAGAACGGTAACCAGCACTGCCCTCATAAAAAAGGAGAGCAGTGCACTCACTTGTTTACACTGTTGCCTTACGACTGAATGGCTACCTTCTTGGGTTGAGCTTCGGCCTTCTTGGGAATGCTGATCGTCACTACGCCGTTGGCGCTCTTGGCCTGGATCTTGTCAGCATCGATGCCACGAGGCAAGCCAATCTCGCGGTAGAACTGACCTTCGAAGCGTTCCACCCGGTGGTAGTTCTTCTTCTTTTCCTCTTTTTCTTCCTTCTTGTGGCCACGCAGTACCAGGGAGTTATCCTGGATGGAGATGTCAACATCCTTGGGATCCACGCCAGGTATATCCGCCTTCACCAGGAACTGCTTGTCGTCTTCCTCCACATCAACGCGAGGAGTCCACGAAGCAAGTTGCTTGCTACTGCCTTCCTGATCGACATCGCTGAAGAAGCGATGCATTAACTGGTCCATTTCTCGTTGGAACTGCTGAAACGGACCCACCTGACTCTCACGTCGCCAAGGGAGAAGATTCATGCTGCACCTCCAGAGTGAATGAGCCAACGCATCATCGCCTCTGAATCATGGCTCGGCGTTCAGAGGCTGCTCACCTGAGGGAAAGTCAGGCGAGCGATCCTGCGAAACTGCCGTTATTATAGCCATTCAGGATAGAAGCGTCTTGATTACCATGAAGATGCAAACAAGGCCTCATCACTACTTCTTCCGAGTGAACTTCATGCTCACATGATGGCTTTCGTCGGCTTTTCCATTCGAGCACGAACACCAGTCTGCCTCGAAGTGATCATCGTCCACCAGCTTGATGGTGGCTTGCCCCATATGCATGTCGCTGAGTTTCATGTTGGTGCCACCGACGGATTGGAAGGAGAGCTTCTTCGTCTCTTTCGTGGACGCTGCTTTCAGCCGTGGCTGATTGCCGATCATACAGTAGTGGGTCAGGATCAGGTCTGCTCCATCCATGTGGTAAACGGTCATCATTTCCATGGGCGTACCAGGGAACAGCGTTTCATGGAGCACGGAACCCCCAGCCGTCAGGCGGAACCGGGTTTCCATCGGTTTGCCATCCGGCCCGGTGGCAGTCCAGTCGCCTGCCAGCTTCTTCAGTGCCTCAAACGCCGGGGAGG
This sequence comes from uncultured Bacteroidales bacterium, assembly GCA_964410845.1. GTDB lineage: Bacteria > Planctomycetota > Planctomycetia > Gemmatales > HRBIN36 > JAEUIE01. Next base: position 19,132 of record CAYPJB010000019.1, read on the forward strand.
TGGCTGACCCTTTGGGCTTGTCGTCTGCAAATCCCAGCGACTGACACACCAGCAACACCACAGCGCATGCACCAAGCTTCTTCATGACAGAACTCCCGGAAAGTGATAAGCACCATGCCGACGCATGGTGCAGGCATGGATCAGCAACCTCGGCTGACACCCTATAGTCGAACGAAGCTGCGGGAATTGGACATGCGATGACAAGAAATTGAGAAAGAGCCTACGGATTTACCCGCAGGCTCTTTTGGTGCGTCGAGTCATTCCTTTACAACTTCACCACCACCGTCTTCGTTTCCGTGTACCCATCCAGGCCCTTGGCGCCGAGTTCTCGGCCCTGGCCACTCTGCTTAAAGCCACCGAACGGGGCGGCAGCGTCGAAGGCATCGTAGCAGTTCACCCAGACGGTGCCTGCTCGGACGGCATCAGCAATACGGTGAGCCTTGTTGATGTCCTGTGTCCAGACGGCTGCAGCCAGGCCATAGTTGGTGGCGTTGGCTCGCTTGATCACTTCGCTCATATCCTTGAACTTGGTGATGCTCAGCACCGGGCCGAAGATCTCCTCCTTCATAATGTCCATGTCATCTTTGGCATCGGTGAAGATGGTAGGCTTGATGAAAAAGCCCTTGTCCCCCTGGCGTTCGCCACCCGCCAGGCACTTGGCTCCCTGCTTCTTGCCAGCATCGATGTAGTGCATGATCTTGTTGAACTGGTCCTTGTCAATCTGTGGCCCCTGTTCGGTGGCGATATCGAACGGATCACCCACACGATGGCTGGCAGCTTTCTTCTGCAGCACATCCACCACCATATCGTGAGCCTTTTCTTCGACGAAGAGCCTGCTGCCTGCACAGCAGCATTGTCCCTGGTTGAGGTAAATACCCAGAAACGCCCCGGCAGCTGCTTCGTTCAAGTCAGCATCGGCAAAGACGATATTCGGGCTCTTGCCACCCAGTTCGAAGGTAAGCCGTTTCAGCGAATCGCTGGCTTCCTTCATGATGATCTTGGCAGTATCCGTATGGCCAGTGAAGGCGATCTTGTCGATGCCGGGGTGCTTGACCATGGCGGAGCCGGTGTCGCCGAAGCCGGTGATGATGTTGATCACGCCTGGCGGGAAGCCTGCTTCCATGGCGAGTTCGCCCATTCGCAGGCAGCTGAGTGGTGTCTGCTCAGCGGGCTTCATCACGATGGTGCAACCTGCAGCGAGGGCAGGGGCCCACTTCCATGCCACCATGAGCATCGGGAAGTTCCAGGGTATGATCTGCCCGACTACGCCAACCGGCTCGCGTTTGGTGTAGCAGAAGAACTTGCCACGCACGGGCACCACTTCGCCCTGAATCTTGTCGGCCCAGCCAGCGTAGTACCGCAGGCAGTCGATCACCAGCGGCAGGTCTGCATTGCGAGATTCGCGAATGGGTTTGCCGTTATCGAGAGATTCGAGGGCAGCGAGATCATCGATGTTCTTTTCGATGAGGTCAGCCAGCTTGTAGAGCAGCCGACCACGGTCGCGTGCATCCATCTTCGGCCAGGCTCCTTCATAGAAGGCATGGGCGGCTGCTTTCACGGCGATATCCACATCTTCCTTGCCTGCATAAGGGACTTCGGCGATCTTCTCTTCGTTCGCCGGGTTCACCGTGGCGAAAGTCTTGCCGGAGAGAGCATCGTGGAACTTGCCATCAATCAGCATCTTCCGCTGGGGCAAGGTGATGTGGGGACGAGCTTTGGCTTTGGGGGTATCAGCGACTGCAGACATGGGGGAGGCTCCTTGAGAGTGAATGTCGCATGATAACATGGCCAAATGGGGAATGCTATCGGTACGTGCTGATTCTCAGCGCTGGGACTGACAAACCTGAGCGATCCTTCACAGTGCTGAGATTTCATCATTGCGATCACATCTTCAGAGGGCTATTTTGAGAGGTAGATGTCCGGATTGACTCCAGAACGGGTTGAACATCGACATCCCTCTCCAGGATTACTGCACATGTTTCTCCGCATGGTGTATGACGACAAGTTAGCTGAAGCTGCCTATGTCATTGGTTGTCAGAAAACCGGTGAAGCCATCGTGATCGATCCGCAGCGCGATGTGGATCGATATGAGTCGCTGGCAGCGGCGAATGGCCTTCGCATTGTTGCGGTAGCTGAAACGCACATCCATGCTGACTTCCTTTCCGGGGCACGTGAGCTTGCAGAGAAGGGCGCCAGGGTTTACGTTTCAGATGAGGGAGATGCTGACTGGAAGTACCAGTGGCTGAACAAGAAAGCTGGCAATGGGAGTTACCAGCACCAGTTGCTCAAAGATGGAACCACCTTCATGGTGGGGAACATCGAATTCAAAGCTGTTCACACTCCTGGCCACACCCCTGAACACATTTGTTACATGGTGACTGATCGTGGCGGTGGCGCAGACCAACCCATTGGTGTGGCGACCGGTGACTTTGTCTTCGTAGGAGACCTGGGGCGGCCGGATCTGCTCGAATCAGCTGCGGGTTTCGCCGGAAAAGCGGATCCTTCCGCTCATCGTCTCTACCAGACCGTACGCCAGTTCATGCAATGGCCTGATTATCTGCAAGTCTGGCCCGCTCACGGGGCAGGCAGTGCATGTGGCAAGGCACTGGGTGCAGTTCCGCAAAGTACCGTTGGCTACGAGAAAATGTTTAATGCCTCCATTCGCGCTGCTACCAGCGAAGAAGGCTTTGTGAAATACATCCTGGAAGGCCAGCCCGAACCGCCCCTCTATTTCGCCCGCATGAAGCGTGATAACAAGATGGGACCGAAGGTGCTTGGTGGTGTGCCCAAGCCCAGGCAGCTCAGCATGTCAGAGTGGAAGTCAATCAACGGTACCACCTGTGCGATCGTGGACACTCGGCCATGGTCGGCGTTCAAAGCGGGGCACGTCCCAGGCGCACTTTCCTTACCGCTGGGTAATTCATTCAGTACCGATGCTGGTTCCCTCATTGGTGAGCATGAGGCTATCTACCTGATTGCCGATCCATCACGTGTTGACGAGGCAGTACGAGGTTTGATTCGTGTAGGTTTGGACAACATCCAGGGATGGTTTTCCTCAGCGGACATGGAGCAGTTTGAAGCCGCAGGTGGCAAACTGGTACCTACTGCTGAAGTCTCGGTGCAGGAAGCCCAGGCCACGATCAGCAAGACTCAGCCCTACTTACTCGACGTTCGTCGGCAAGCTGAGTTTATAGAAGGCCACCTCCCGGGTGCCGCCAACATGGCACACACGCGCATGCTATCGAGGCTCTCGGAAATTCCCCGTGATCGCCACATTCTGGTCAACTGCCGAAGTGGAATGCGGTCTGCGAGAGCATGCTCGCTGCTGCAGAAACATGGCTACGAGGTGACCAACGTGGCAGGTGGGTTCCTGGCGTGGGAACAGGCCGGGGCACCCATCGAGCGCTGAGAGTCTGCCTGATCTTCTTTCGGCAACCTAGGCATGGTAAGTATTAAGCAGTGTACTTGATCGAATGTACTGCTTCGGATTTACTGCTTACTTCCCTTCATGGGTTCACTCCAGATATCCTGGCTGTGCTTCCAGTCTTTCGTTGGCGAGATGCTAATTCCGACTCTCACATCTTCACGCTCTGAATCACGGAGGAAGGTAAAAAACGAAGCCTTGGTTTCTGCAGGCAGTTCCACAGGACCAATGCCCACGCCACACCGACCGTCGAACTCGGTTACCCATTGGCCATTTTTCAGTCGTTGGATTTGAGAATAGGGTGCAATGCGGTCGGCGGGCAACTTGGATTGGAATGACGCAGGCGAATATCCCCGGAAGTACCATGATGTTTTGCTGGGGTTGGTCACCTCGCACCAGTAGCCACCAGGTCTATCTGCCTGGGCAATCAGCTTGAGCGTGGGCAAGGGTTTATCCTGAAGTGGCTTCTCCCACACCAGGGTTGCCAGTGCCA
>CAYPJB010000020.1:0-22879 GCA_964410845.1 uncultured Bacteroidales bacterium
CCTCGTCCTCTCAACTCCTATCAAAGTCTATTCGTTACGGTTTGTCACGTTCTCTGAACTTAAGCACTCAGGACTTCTTTAATGCGCGCTGGTATTGTGGGTTTGCCGAACGTTGGAAAAAGCACACTCTTTAATGCATTAACATCCTCGAAGACAGCCCAGGCGGCAAACTATCCGTTTTGCACCATTGAGCCTAACGAAGGCGTGGTCAGCATCCCGGATGACCGACTTGCGCGAATCAGCAAGTACATTGTGCCCAAGAAACTGGTGCCGACAGCCATGCGACTTGTGGATATCGCAGGCATTGTCAAAGGTGCCAGCGAAGGTCAGGGATTGGGTAACAAATTCCTCAGCCATATCCGCGAAGTGGATGCCATCCTCCAGGTGGTTCGCTGCTTCGAAGACCCCAACGTTGTGCATGTCGCTGGTGAAGTGAATCCACTCTCGGATGTCGAGACCATCGAAATCGAGCTCATGCTGGCTGACATCCAATCTTTAGACACTGCACTTCCCAAGGCGGAACGAACCGCCAAGAGTGGCGATAAGGAAGCTGTCCGCCGAGTGGAAGCCATCAAGAAATGTCAGGCACACCTGGCGACCAACGAACCGCTCCGCAAGCTTGAACTTACCGAAGAAGAAAGCAAATCCCTGTCCAGTTTTGGTCTCCTGACTGCCAAACCCATTCTCTACGTTGCCAATGTCGATGAGAACGATCTGGAGGGCAAAGGGCCACTCGTGCAGAAACTACGCGAGTATGCGTCGTCCATTGGGGCATCTGTCGTGCATGTCTGCGCCAAGATTGAAGCTGAGATAGCTGAGTTGAGCGAGGAAGACCGTGCTGAAATGCTGACTTCTCTCGGTGTGGTGGAGCCAGCGCTGGCTGTGCTGGCCCGCACAGCTTACTCTGTACTCGGGTTGCAGACGTACTTTACTGCTGGTGAAAAAGAAGTACGAGCCTGGACTTTTCCCCAGGGTGCCACTGCACCGCAAGCTGCGGGCGTGATCCACACCGACTTCGAAAAAGGCTTCATCCGAGCCGAAATCTACTCGTTGGAAGATCTGGAAAAATATCAGAGCGAAGCTGAGATTCGCAACGCTGGCCGGTTGCGCACCGAAGGTAAAAGCTACATCATGCAGGATGGCGACATCTGCCACTTCCTGTTCAACTAGACTGCATTATCGGTCTTGAACGGAAGTCATTCAATTGATCCGAAGGGATGAAGTGACTCTAGCTGCTGCTTGCCTGCAAAGGGGTAAGTTTCTTCGCAGCAGCTGTGGTGCCGGGCGTGCTGGAAGTAGAGTTTGGATCACTTAGTGGGTCCGACAGTGGTATGAACTGGAAGATGTGATGTTGACCAAGCTTTACCACCACGTTGGCAGGAACCAGCTTGTCGTTGCCACATCGCAACCAGACGACAATGTTCTTGGTCTTGTTCTCCAGCAGTTTCTGATAGAACACTTTCGGCCCCATTCCAAAAGGTAATGTCAGATCATTGTTCAGCAGCGCAGCAGGCGGTTCCACCATGTGCTTGGTGAGCGTTGTCTGCTGTATTTTGGCAGCAGGCGCTCCCAGTAATTGCTCAGCTGCTGGATTGAGGTAGTGAATCTTCAATTCCAGATCGGTAGCAACAACAGCGATGGGCATATCTTTCAACAATGCCGTCAGTGCAATCTCACGAGTGCGAATTGCTACGAAGTTCTTCAAGTGAATGTGGTAAGTAGAAGAAAGCGTTCGACTATCATCTGGATCCGGACACGGTGGTGGACTCAAATTCGCAGGCTGATTGAGCGGATGTGTCAAAGAAGCCAGAGCATTGGTGACATCCAGCATCGTCAGCTTCAGCTGACTACGACGTTCAGCCAGGCGTTTGCACAGCGCAATGGTGAGAGCTGTCATGGTCCAGGGGGGTGGATCAGCACCATTCCAGGGCGCAACCAGGCTTTCTTCGTCTTCTTTGTTTGCTTCGAGGGCTTCGTGAATCTTTTCCAGTGCTTCCTGGTGACGACGCGGGCCAATCGTGGCAACAAAGGTGATAATAAGTGAGATGGCTGCTGCACTGATGGCAGCAAAAATGAGCTGCCAGGACATTCCCACCATCCAACTGGCAAATACCACCATGACTGTGGGAAGTAAGCCAGCTATCATCAAGAGCGTACGTTTGGCTCTGCTCATATGCTATCAATCTTCATGTTGACTTCTGTAAAGTAGGCGGTGTGGAAAATTAGCTTATTTTCTGGCTTGATGCAAAGTAAGACGGGTAATTTCATTTGATGCTGACCCCCTCAGGCTGCGTTACAAGTAACGAGGAATGATCCATGGAAATACACCAGCTTCGTTACTTTGCCAAAGTGGCAGAGCTAGGGAATTTCACGCTAGCAGCAAAAGCATGTCATGTATCGCAGCCATCTTTGAGCTTGCAGATCGCCAAGCTGGAGCGCCAGCTTGGCCAGATATTATTGGAAAGGCAGGCACGTGGGGCCCGGCTCACTGAAGCAGGCCGACGCTTCAAAGAACGTGTCGATCAAATTCTGCATATGTTGGATGACGCTGTTGCCAGTGTTCGTGATGAGCCAGATGCCGGTCGGCTGGTCATAGCCGCCATACCGACCATAGCCCCATATCTGCTGCCTGGCATTCTAGCTCGATTCGCCAGGAATTACCCGCGGGTTCAGATCGAGGTGATTGAAGAAACAACTGAGAACCTCATCAAACTCTGCAGCGAAGGTGAAGCAGATCTTGCTCTTCTCGCGCTCCCTATTGCTCATTCTTCTTTAGAACTGACAACCCTGTTTGAGGAAGAGCTGCAAGTGATTTTGCCCAAACACCATCCCCTTGCAGCGAAGAAAAAGCTGACACTCCATGACCTGTCAGAACAACCCTTTGTCCTGCTGCACGAAGCTCACTGCCTGACCGATCAAACCCGAGGCTTCTGCAGCAGGCACCTGATTGCCCCCATCGCCACCGCCCGCACCCATCAACTGGCCACCGTGCAGGAACTCGTCGGATTGGGGCACGGAATATCACTCATTCCAACCATGGCTGCTAATCTGGACCGTCACCCTGATCGAATCTATCGTACGATTCAAAGCGATGCTCCCACGCGAACCATTGCCTTGGCTTGGCACCCACAGCGATATCAGTCACCTCTCTTTAGAACCTTCGTGGAGTTTGTGATTCAAGCGTGCAAAGCCAAGTAACTTTCTATCAGATCCCGAGAGCCTTTCGCTTCTCCTCGATAAACTTCACATGATGCGGGACGTGATTGGTAATAGTGTTGACCATCTTTTCCAGCGTCATCGGACCACGTTCGTTGTGGATGCCTTCCCGATTCCAGGCTTCAAGTGGAAGTTTGCTCAGGATACGAGCCATCTGCTTGCGGGTGAGGTCCATGAGTGCCAGCTCTTCCTTGACATCACGGTCGTGATAGCAGAGTTTCTCAGCAAAGGCGTTTTCATCAGCGCCTAGAATCGTGGGTTTCTCCATCGTAATGGCTCGCTTCATGCGTTCGACGTAAACTGGCTCAAAATCGACTATGTGACAGACAACTTCAAGCGTACTCATCTTGCCTGCAACCGGGCGGGCCTTCAGTTGCTCTTCACTCATGCCCTGCACCGCATTCCGGAGCAATTCCGTGCCTGCCAGGTATTGGGAAACCAGTTGATCGCGAGTGGCAGCATCCATGGTCATCTCCTTCAAGTTATCGCTCAAGCAACATGGCTATCATAAGATAATTCAATGCCCCCAGCGAGAGATGGCTTATGAGCGAAAATCCAAAAGTGCAGCAAATAGAACCTGTTACGCGTCTGGACGATCCATCACTTTACATCAATCGAGAGTTGAGTTGGCTGGAGTTCAATCGTCGTGTATTGGAAGAGGCAGCTGATCCTTCCGTGCCACCTCTGGAACGTCTGAAATTTCTGGCTATCTTCAGTTCGAACCTGGAAGAGTTCTTTATGGTGCGGGTCGGGGGACTCCATCAGAAGCTCCAGGCTGGCATCAATGTCAGCAATGCTGCAGATCGCATTCCGCCTCGTGAACTGCTCTTGCGAATTAACATGTTAGTGCAGGAATTGACTGCACAGCAGTATCATCTGCTTACCAATGAAATCCTCCCTCCCCTGGCCAAGGCGGGCATTCAGCTACTCGAAGTGGAAGAACTGACGAGCGATGATCGAGCTCATCTTCATTCGTTTTTCAATAAGCAGATTCTGCCGGTACTCACACCGCTGGCGATTGATCCCGGGCATCCTTTTCCACACTTATCGAACAAGACACTGAATCTGGCCGTGATGCTGAAACGGCCCAACATCAGTGAGCCGCTGTTTGCCGTGGTGCAGGTTCCAGCTGTGCTTCAACGGTTTGTGCCGCTTCCCACCCGGAGTGGCCACTGCTTTGTGCCTCTCGAGCGGGTCATCCGTATGCACCTGCCGGAGATCTTTCTCGGCATGGAGTTAATTGCATCCTCTGCTTTTCAGGTCATTCGCAATCGCGAGTATGAAATCGACGATGAAGTGGAAGATTTGCTCAAAACCATGGAAGAAGAGTTGCGCAAACGTCGGCGGGGTGCTGCAGTCCATTTGTATTTGAAAGACACCGCTTCCCAGCCCCTGGTAGAGTTCCTGACCAACGCCTTTGATCTTGAAGCAGAGGATGTGACGCGCGTGCCCAGCATGCTCGATCTGACCGGCCTCACTCAGTTTTATGCTCTGCCAGGCTACGATCAGCTCCGTGATCCGAGTTTTGTCCCGCGACCTGTTCCAGAGTTTGAACAGGCAGGCAGCCTGTGGAACGCGATCCGTCAGCGTGATATTCTCGTGCATCATCCTTATGAATCGTTCCACTACGTACTCGACTTCATCCAGGCTGCAGCTCGTGATGAGCAGGTGCTGGCCATCAAGCAGACGCTGTATCGCACCGGGGCTGATTCGCCCATAATTCGTGCCTTGCAGGAAGCTGCCGACAATGGCAAGCAGGTGACTGTGCTGGTGGAACTCAAAGCCCGTATGGATGAAGAGCGCAATATCCTCTGGGCACGTGAACTGGAAAAAGCAGGCGTTCACGTCGTGTTCGGCTTCATCAACATGAAGACCCATTGCAAGGTTGCCCTCGTTGTTCGCAAGGAAGAAGATGGCTTGCGCCGTTACGTTCACCTCAGTACCGGCAACTACAACCCGCAGACTTCCCGCCTCTACACCGACTTCGGCTTCTTTACCTGCAACGAAGATTTTGGTGAGGATGCCACCGCCCTTTTTAACTATCTCACTGGCTACTCGAATGTACCCACCTGGCGGAAGCTGGTCATTGCTCCATCACGCATGCTCAACTTCATGTTGGAGAAGATCGACAAGGAAATTGAGAACCAGAAAAAGTTCAAGAACGGTCGGATGATTGTGAAGATCAATGGCTTGCTGGAGCCGAGTATTGTGCAAGCCCTGTACCGGGCCAGTCAGGCGGGGGTGCAGATAGATATTATTTGTCGAGGCATCTGCTCTCTTCGTCCGGGGATCAAAGGCATCAGCGACAACATCCGGGTGCGTTCCATTGTCGATCGCTTCCTCGAACACAGCCGGGCGTTCTACTTTGGGAATGCGGGTGACCCACAAGTCTACATCGGCTCAGCCGACTGGATGGATCGCAACCTGACACGACGAGTGGAAGTGGTCTTCCCGATAGAACATCCGTTGCTGAAAAAGCGGATGATTGACGAACTGTTTGCCATCTCGCTGGCGGACAATGTCAAAGCCCGCGAGCTTCGCCCGGATGGTTCCTGGGTACGAGTGGTAGGCGATCCGAACAAGAGGCTTCGCAGTCAGCAGAAGTTTCTCGAACTAGCCGCCGAAGCAGCCAGTCGTATTCCATCGGAACCCGGTATTCTTGCTCCTGTTACCATGCCGAGCAGTTCCATTGTGCCAGTGCCTTCCAAGCGACGGAGGAACGAGCAGCGGCGGGAAGGGAAGTGAGCTAGGCGACATTACTCCCTCGTCACAACTCTGGCTGCAATCAGTACCATAGTTGAAACACATACGGTTCACTGGATGCCTTGATGACGCTTCCCAAACTGGTGCTGCTCGATTTCGATGGTACTCTCGCTGATGGATTCCCTGGAATTGCTGCTGCGGTGAATGCAGTTCGGCTCAGCAAGGGGCATGACCCGCTCGAACTGGAGGCGGTCAAGAAACACGTGGGCTGGGGGCTGGATCATCTCATCAAGGAAGCTGTTCCTGACGCTGACGTGGAAGCAGACATGATCCACTACCGGCAGCATTATGCCAGCACCATGTTGACGGGTACCGAACTGCTTCCCGGTGTTGTTGAAACCCTGGATGCCCTCAGACGAGCAGGGGTTAAGCTGGGTGTCTGCAGCAACAAGAAAAGGATGTATACAGAACAACTGCTGGTCCACCTCGGTATCATGCCACCTATTGAAAAGGTGTTTGGTCCGGATGATGTGCCACACCACAAGCCTGCACCCGATATGCTGCTGCTGGCCATGAATCACTTTGGTGTCGCTCAGCACGAAACGCTTTACGTGGGCGATATGATTGTCGATATCCAATGTGCCCATGCGGCAGGAGTGCCTGTCTGGGCTATTCCCACAGGTGCCATGACGGAAGAACAATTACTGGCAGAGAGGCCGACAAAATTGATCAACACCATGCAGGAGATGCTGAGTCACCTTGCAATCAGTTGACCTTGAACGGTGAGTTCGGATCGGCTTCGTGTCGAATCTCATCGACTGGTTCCTTCTTCCCTTGGCCTTTGTAGAGCTGGTTAGCTCCGTTGAAGACGAGCCCAGGTTCCTTTCCCACATTGCGATAAGCATGCACTACACCCGGTGGAATAATGACTGCCATGGGTTTGTTGATTCCCAGGGTATCAGTCTGGAAGACTCGAAAGGTGGGTGATGCCGGGCGATTGTCCCACAGGTACAGCTTGAAATCGGAAGGCCCGATGAAGCAGAAGTAATCGGACTGTTGAACATGTTCATGCGGTCCGCGAACGATGCCGGGCAGTGTGAGTGAACTGTAGGCCATCACCGGTCGATAAGGTTCAGGCACCTCATCGTTACGGAAGAATTCGCAGAGCCATCCTCGCTGATCATGATAGATCGCAAGAGGCTTCATAATCACATCAGCAATGATGCCTGGCTGAAACAGGCTGGTCGTGGTGGTTTCCATCGGTGTATACTAGGGCGAATGTTGACTGCAGAGTAGAGTGATGAATACAGCACCCGGTACAAATGCCCTTTTGGCTCGACGACGCTGGTCGTTACGACGGCAACTGCTCGTTGCTTTCTTTGCTGTCCTTGCACTTGTGCTCTGCATTTTCTACTGGATGGCTTATCGGGATCAGTTGGCGCTCGACAGATTGATTGCACAACTTGATGCGAATGACCCAGGCTGGACGTTTGATGCTATGCAGAAGGCGATACCACCTCTCAAACCAGCCGAGGATGCTGGAGTCGAGTTGGTGGAACTGCTCAAACTGACAACTATGCGGGAAACGATTCCATTCCCGGGCAAGAGCGAATGGTATAAGTTGTATCGCAAGAACTATGAAGAGGCAGAGCTTTTCCATTATGAATCATTCCTGGAACAACATCCCAACTGCAAACTTCCAACAAGCTATCGGGACAAACAGCAGTTCATACTCAATTACGCAGAATTACCTGAAGTGTTAAATCGGGCGCGATCGCTAGCAAACTATCGGACAGGTAGACTTCAGCACACGATCAAACCATTTCTCTTTGCTTCATTGCTGCCTGATGCTCAAGGTACCAGGAACTTGGCGAATCTGCTCATGTGTGACAGCCAGTTGCAAATGGAAGCAGGCAATGTCGAACTTGCACTCGCTGACATGAATGGCATTCTGGCAGTAGCACGTGTGCTGGATGATGACCATTTTGTCATCTGTGAATTAATCCGTATGGCCATGGTCAACATTGTCTGCAAACAGACCGAACGGCTGTTGGCACAGGCACTGACATTGAGTGACAAACAGTTGCAGAGTTTGCAAAGGCAACTGGAGAAGGAACTGAAACGGACGGATGCTACACTCACCAGAATGATTCGTCAGGAACGGGCTACATACGATCACGATTTACAGGAAATCAGTTCAGGCAAACAAACTTATCGTGAGATACTGCAGATATTTGGTCGGCGATCGGGCTTCAGCTTCAAGGTCAACTGGCTCGATGACCTGGTAGTGAGGCTTTTCCCTGAAACTGCACTCGGTTGGGGCAATAGACCTTCGTCCGTCGGCAAGGAACGATTGGTGGCACTTCAATTCTACTCGCATGGTATCGAGTGGAGTAAACAGCAGGAACATCTGCTACGTTCGAGTTTGGAGCAATGGAAATCGACGGGGCCTAAGCTCACACCGTATCAGCGCGCCATCTTCATGATGGGTTGGGTGAACAACGAAAAAGAGAAACTGTCCGAGTTCAACCTCATAACGAGCACGCTCAAAGCCTGGCTTCAGCATCGTACGAAGCTACGTGCTGCTATTTCGATGTTAGCCATGGAACGGTATCGTCTGAAAACTGGGAATTGGCCTGCGTCACTAGAATCACTGGTGCCTGGTTACCTGAGTGCGCTACCACTCGACCCTGAAACAGGTAAGCCTTTGGTGCTGAAAGCCGTTACGGAAGGCTACGTCATTTATGGTGTCTGGAACAATGGCATCGACGACGGCGGTTACATCAGGAACGACGACAAAGGCCCGCCGCTCGATGCAGGCTATCAACTCTGGCATGTGCATCTTCGAGGCAAAATCATGGAGAAAGAAGCCCAGGAATACTACCAGCAGAATAAACGCGAAACGGAACCTCTGCAAGCACCTCCACTCCTGCAAATACCACCTCTTTGAAAGCGATTCATGGATGAACGATTGCTCGGCATCGATCCCGGGTTACGAATCACAGGTTATGCCGTGCTGAACATCACGCGGCAGGGGCCGGAGTTGTGTGAAGCAGGCGTTTTGCGAGGCGGCGATGGTCCGCTCGAATTACGTTTGAAGACGCTGCACCAGAGTCTGCTCGAGGTGATTGATCAGTATGGGCCCAAAGCGATGGCGGTGGAACAGCTTTATGCCCATTACAAGCATCCACGTACTGCCATCATCATGGGGCATGCCCGCGGTGCCATGCTGTTGGCAGCGAGCTTGCGAGACATCCCGACTTTCAGTTACAGCGCAACCCAGGTAAAAAAACTGATCAGCGGAGCTGGACGTGCGAGCAAAGAACAGATTCAACATGTGGTGGCACAGGAAATGGGGCTTTCAGCACCTCCTGAACCTCCCGACGTGGCGGATGCCATGGCAGTTGCTCTTTGTCACTACTATGCAACGCTTCGCGGTGGCGATGTCGTACGTTAAATTGAGGGTTGTTGGTTGTTCGTTGTTAGTTAAAACAATCAACCGACTTCATCCAGCAACTAACAACAAACATCAAACAACTCGACAAAACAATGATTACCCGCATTCTAGGTTATCTGAACAAGATTATGGACGACCGCATTCGTATGCAGGTGGGGCCACTGGAATACGAACTGCTCGTGTCTGAAGCTACCAGGCATAGTCTGGGATCCAAACTCGGCCACGAATTGACACTTCACACTCGCCATTACCTGGAAGCAGGAGCTATGCAGTCAGCGATTCACCCGAGGCTGATCGGGTTCGAGACTGAAGTGGATCTGGAGTTTTTTGATCTGTTATGCACTGTAGACAAAATTGGTGTCCGCAAAGCGCTCAAAGCGTTCTGCAAACCCGTACAGGAGATGGCCAGCACCATTCAGCGAGGTGATGTGAAATCACTCTCCAAGTTGCCCGGAATCGGAGCAGCGACAGCGGATAAAATTGTCACTACCCTGCAAAAGAAAGTCATCCCTTATTGCAGTGAAGCCATTAGCGAAGTGAGTTCAGGACCGATCATGGATCCCATACTCAATGAACTCATCAACAGCCTGATGCGGTTGGGTATGAACCAGTATGAAGCCCGTGGCCGGGTAGATGCCCTCGTAGCCACCGGGCAGAAGTTTACGAACATCGAAGATGCGATGAACGCTGCGTTCCGTTCGATCGGATAACATCTGTGGCTTAAGCAACCATGGCATCCAAGGCTTCTTCACGATCCTGATAGATGGCCCAGAGAGTGTCGAGGGCGGTGAGCTTGAGCAGTTCTTTGGCACGCTCAGAGGCGCCGCAGAGAACCATTTCGTTGCCTTGCTGTTTGACAAGCTTATGACATCGAAGCAGAAGTGAAAGAAAGACTGAGCCAAAGTAAGCAACCTGGCTGAGATCAACGATCACGCCACTGGCCGGATCTTTCCTGAGAGGCTGGAGTACGATGTCTGCAGCTTGCTCAATCAAATCCCATTGCATTGCCTCCACGTCGGCATTGGGCACAATGATAGCAACGTCGCCATGCCGTTCAATTTGAATGAATGCAGGGCTGGCATTTCCCTTCGGGCCCATCGGGGCTGTCATACGCTTGTCTCCGTTGGCGTGAATGAGACCTATGTTAAAGCGTTTCATCCATAACGCAAGCCTCTCTTTGCTATTCGCTGCAGAACTGACAAAGTTCAGCAACTCTGGTGTTTTGTGAACGGACTGTGCATGGACATCGTAATTGTTGTATAACAAAGGATAACTGTTGTCGGAGTCGAGTCGTGCGTGCATGTCTCTCCCTTTCATTGCTGACAATCTTGATGCTCAGCCTGTCAAGCTGCAATTCAAGCAGTAACAACGCTGCTGGCAACAGCCGGTCGATAGGTCCAACAGGCTCTCCATGGAAATCGTCAGGCAAGGTCAAAGTGCTCACTTCGATCGCGCCGGTTTTTTGTTTGACGAAGCTGGTTGCCGGTGAAGATGCCGAAGTGCTGTGCCTGATGACCGCTCATGGCCCCCACGATTTTGAGCCTACGCATGACGATGTCAAAATCCTTGCTGAAGCAGATCTCTTTGTCGTCATCGGTCTCGGGCTTGAGGAATTTCTGAACGGCATGGTGAAGAATGCGGACAATCGCAAGCTCAAAGTGGTGCGCACCGGCCTGGCTATCCCAGAGGACCGTCGACTCGAAGCGGAAGGCAAGCCTCACTACCATGGCGATAAACTGGTGACACACAAAGGTGTTGATCCGCATATCTGGCTCGGTATGGACGAAGCCGGTTACATGGTTGACACCATCCTGGCAGCACTGGTCGATCGCGACGCCAGGAATGCAACAGGTTACCAGTCCCGTGCCAGAGAAGTGAAGGACCGGCTGGCCAAGCTTAAATCGCTAGGAACAGATCAGCTCAAGAATGCCAAAGGTGGACTGGTGACGTTCCATGATTCGTTTCGCTATTTCAGCAGGAGCTTTGGTATCAATATTGTTGGAACGATTCGAGACGTGAAGGGCGATCAGCCAATGAGCCCTGCAGCACTGCGCGAACAAGCAGAAGAATTCAAGAAGAAGGACGTTCGTATCATTGGAGTTGAGCCACAGTATCCACGTGGGATTGCAGAGAACCTGGCAAAAGAGATTGATGCCAGGAAGACGAAGATCATCGATCTCGATCCACTTGAAACAGCACCATCACTCCCCGGCTCTCCTTACCAAGTAAACCCAAACTACTACTTTGAGAAAATAGAACAAAACCTTCGTCATTTACAAAAAGCATTCGAATGAGTTCGGGTCCAACTACAGTCGGAACTGCTGAAGCTGCTCCCAAGCCGGTAGCGTCTCCACTGCTTGTCGTGGAGAACATGGGGGTGGAGCTGGGCGGGAAGGCAATTCTCAAGAATCTCTCGGCACGCATCCCACGTGGTCAGATTTCAGCCCTCATCGGTCTCAATGGTTCTGGTAAGACGACCTTCCTCAAAGCTCTGCTGAAAGAAGTGAATTACACCGGTAAAGTGCAGTGGCGTTGTGGACATGATCATACTCAACCTTTTCCGCACCTCATCGGATACGTGCCCCAACGGCTTCAATTTGATCTCAATCAGCCACTCACCGTTGTGGAATTGATCGCCCTCAGTTTACAGAAAAGACCTTTATTTCTTGGTATTGGGCGTAGCCTGAAACAACGCATCGTGAAGATTCTCGAAAGAGTGAACGCTGAAAAGCTGATGGATGTGCCAGTGGGTGGCTTGTCAGGTGGACAACTGCAACGCGTGCTTCTCGCACTAGCGCTGGAGCCTACACCCGAATTATTGCTGCTTGATGAACCTGCACAGGGCATCGACTTCAGCAGTCAGCACGACTTCTATGATTTAATCGCTCAGGTGAACAAGCAGACGAACATCACAATGATCCTGGTTTCACACGAGCTAAGCGTCGTCAGCAAGTATGCTCATCGCGTTTTCTGCATGAAGGATGGCAGTATTCTTTGCGAAGGTACCGGTCACGATATCATTACTGGCGACATGATTAAACAAATCTTTGGTGCCGATGCCGGTGTCTATGCACATCGGCACTAAAAACTTCACTGACACGTCCCCGGCCTCTGCCAGGAACGAGTTTTGGGGGACTATTACTTCTTCTTCAGCGAAACGCCGTGCAGGTAGAAGTTGCGGTCGTACTCACCTTCCTTGTAGATGTCATTGGTGTATTCCACTTTAACCTTCACCTCGCCAGCTTTCAGTTTGACAGTGAACTCGTAATCCTTCTGGTCCTCGCTCTTAAGAAGAAAATCTTTGGCTACTTCCTTGTCGTTAACTGTGATGGTGATCTTGGCATTCTCGTTCTGAGCTGCATTGCAACTGGCACTCAGGGTGAGAGTGTATTCTGCGTCAGCGGGCACTTTACCTTTTACGGTGGCAGAACCAGCAATGTAATAGAAAGCCTTTTCTTCGCCTTCGTTGTAGCCTAGCAGATCGCTGGAATCTTTCGGATCGAAGACAGCTTTCTTGATGTCGAACTTAATGGCATCATCTGCCAGGGTGGGATGAGCCAGCAACGTTGCTAACACGAGCAGTAGAGACATGAGCTACTCCTGTTGAAGAAATGTGTATTCAGACTGTAGGCATCTTATGAGTACACTTCGGGCTACCAAGTACGGCCAACGAACTTCATGTAACGCTAATACTGTGAGAGAGGTTGCTACTGACTAAGTCGCAGAGAAAGACTAGAACAATGAGCAATAGTGAATCTGTACTTTGGGAGTTCCCCCGCGATGGCGGATGTTGGCAAGCTGGAAGCAGCCTTGGCCCGCGGCCTCTCGCCCAATGGCGATTTGATTCACGAACTGGCTCAGCTTCGCGACTTCAAGGTGCGCACCGCACAGAGTGCTCACTCCATCTGCCTCGCACTCGCCCGACTCATTGAACTGCCACCCGAGACTCCTGAAACTCCATTGCCTACTCGCACTCCTTTGGATTGGCTTGTAGGCCTTTTTCAACAAGTAGAGACCAGTGAAGCTTTTGAAGTGTTGCTGCTCTACGGCATGCCGCCACTGGTACAGTTGTTCGACGAGAGATCCACACGCATCGATCTGCTTTACCTCTTGAAGCTCTTTGCTCTCTACCGGATGGAAGCAGGAGCAGATCGGATCATTCAAGCTGTTCGCAGTGGCTTGCATCGGGAAGGCAGGCTGTGGTCTGTCATCTTCCGTCAACTCGATCTGGAACATCCACACGCCATCAAGGTGATGCAGGCACTCAGTAACCCTCTGCCGGAGGGATTCATCGGGGTTGCCTACCTTGACTGGGTAAACGCATTCTGCCTGGCAGATCGCGTCGAGGAACACCCTTTCGATACCGATGCCGGTCATGCCTTGTTGCATCATTTTCTGACGGATCAGGACCCGCTTCATTACAGCTACGCTCAGAGTGCCGCAGCGAGCTTGCCTTTCCTAAAGAAAGGTAACCGCCAGGAATTGTTGGCGCTCTCACTCGATCATGCCAGCACCGATGTTCAACTGGAAGGTGCCTGGGCTTCTGCCAAGTTGGGCAGTGCAGCAGGAGTGAATATCCTTTCTAGGCTCTGTCGTGATCCCGCGTATAGCAAGCAGGCTTGCCAGTACTTGCGAGAACTGGATCTGGAAGAAGCTATTCCAAAAGAAGTGCAACAGCCGGCCTTCCAGGCCCAATCGGAGTTGATCAACTGGTTGGCCCATCCGGATGAGTTCGGCCGACCGCCTGACGAGATCAAGCTGCTGGATGCTCGCGAACTCTACTGGCCGCCGACAAAGGATCGAAGGTCCGTCTGGCTCTTTGCGTACCGGTACGATGTGGAGGATGGGGAAACTGGCCCGAGCCACAATGCCTACCAGAATGGTGTGGGCATGGTTGGTTCCATCACCTTTTCACTGTTAGGCGAAACACATCCAGGCATGTCAGCGGAAGATATCTACGCCTTGCACTGCTGCTGGGAACTGGAATACCGAGGCGATGCCCTGGCTCCGCAGGTTCGTGATATCCAGGCTGGTCGGCAACTGCTTGCTCAGCATCAATCAGGTTTCGCCCCTCGTACCAAAGCTCGCTAGAGATTATCATGCGCATCTGGGCCATAGGCGATGTTCACGGCTGCTTGACTGCCCTCAATACATTGCTCGCTGCTCTTGACCTTCAGCCGGACGATCGACTTATCTTCCTCGGTGATCTCATCGACCGTGGACCTGACAGCAAAGCTACCATCGATCGCATTTTTGAATTGCGTCAGGAGCGACAGGTCGATGTTATTCAAGGCAACCACGAAGAGATGTTGCTCATGTCCCGCGACTTACCAGGATATTCGCGCGTCTGGCAGATGTACGGTGGCAAGGAAACACTGGCTTCTTATGGGGTGAATGATGGTGCTTTCGATGGTTGGCCTGATGCCATCCCTGCAGAGCACTGGAAGTTCTTCAAAAGTGAAATGGTGGATGCAGTTGAAGAAGCAGGACACATCATGGTGCATGGCGGTTATGAACCAGGCTTACCATTGAATCAACAGCCTTGGATGGATATGCGCTGGTTGAAATGGAACAATCCCCAGCCCCACTGTTCCGGTCAGATTGTCGTCTGTGGCCACACTCATCAGCCCAGTGGCGATCCGCTCGATATTGGTCACGCCATCTGCATTGATACCTGGGTGTACGGCAGCGATGGTTGGTTAACCTCATTGGACTTGGGTAGCCACGAGTACGTTCAAGCGAATCAACGTAGGGAAGTGAGACGTGGGTTTCTTGAGCAACTGAAGCAGTAATAATTGTTGCAGACAATTACATACGGCGTATGCTCGCTAACCATGCCTTTGCATCACCATGAAAGCCGGGCATCGTTTTATAGATACTGGCTTCGATTTTATGCACCTGCCAGCCATTGGCAAAAGCAGCACGTATTTCCTGCTGCGTCACCCGCCGTGGTCCATCGGTGCCAGGTTGATGTTCACTGAAACAGATGAGATACAGCATTCCACCAGACTTTAGATGTCGATGGATGTTCTCGGCGTAAATCAGTCGATCCTTGTCGTTGAAGACATGAAAGACCCCGGCATCGATGGCTGTATCATGCACTCCCAGGTTGCCGAGAGTGAGCACACTGGCTGCATAGAACGCTACTGGTAGTGGCCTCTTCCCCAATCGATCGCGTGCCTGCTCGATAGCAGCGGGCACCAGATCGAAACCAGTCACGATATGTCCATGCTCGCCAAGGTAGATGGAATTACAGCCAGTACCACATCCAATGTCGAGTACCGTCCCGTGGATCAGTCCAGCCTGCTGCAGATTGATGATGGTTGGTTGAGGTTCATCAATCTCCCAGGCAGGTTTGCCGGTGTAGACCTGCTGAAAGAACTCAACACTTAAGCTAGGGCTGCTCATTGCTGGTTCTCCAGCACCCATTTCACTGAAGCAGGCATACCCTCAGCGAACTTGATCGTTGGCTTATACCCTAGTTCCATTTTGATTTTCTCGCAGCTGAAGCCAAGGTTGAGGCCAAGGAACTTGATGCGGCCCTGGGTAAGAATCGGAGCCTTCTTCGCTCCACGCATGCGGGCAAACCCTTCGATGACCTTGGCCATCGTCTTGGCCACGCCGAGCGGTACGTGCTTCACTGGTTTAGGCAAGCCTGCAGCATCAGCGACCGTTTCCATGAACCGCTTCTTGGTGACCACTTCATCATCGGTCAGGTTGAAGATCTGTCCAACAGCATTGGGCTTGTCGATGGCCAGAAACACTGCCTGCACGATGTTATCCACATGGATGGTGTTCATCTGCTGCTCGCCTGAGCCGAGGTATCGCACTCGGCCCAATTTCAGGTTCTCCAGCAGTTTGGGTAACACTGTTCGGTCACGGGTGCCGTAAACGAAACCAGGACGAAGGATCACGACAGGCAGTTGATGAGCCTGGAAGTAACCCATCACCACTGCTTCGGCTTCCATCTTGGTCTGGGTGTAGCCATCCATGTGCTTCCTGGGAGGAGACACAGATTCATCAGTGTTGAAATGATCGCGGGCTTCGTAAACACCCAGCGAGCTGACATGGACAAACCGCTCTACCTTCTGTGCCTTCGCTGCTTCGAGGAGCAGCGTTGTCGCCTGGACGTTGACTTCACGAAATTCCTCTACCGGCCCCCAGTCCCCTACCTTGGCTGCGGAGTGAACGACAACTGTGACACCTTCCATTGCCTTCTGAACCGTAGCAGGGTCAGTCAAGTCGCCTGTGACTACCTGACAACCAAACTGTTGCGGATAGCGCAGGTCGCTGCTGGCCCGGGCAATCGTCACGGTTGGGATGCCTCGCTTCTGGCACGCTTCCGCTAGATGACTACCAACGAAACCGGTCACTCCGGTGATGAGATACTTAGGCATGATGATCCTTCAAAGAGACCATGCTGTTTTATGAAGTGCTGCAATAGACGTGGCAGATGACTGCAAGAGAGACTGCCGGCAGTTCAACTGGAAACGTAAAAGTTCGTTCAGGAACGATTCGGCTTAATTCATGCTCATAATCGCACGTTTATGATGACGGGCGATAGAATGGTATGAAACGCTCGCCATTTCCTGAGTGCCAGACAAATCTGTTTGCACCCTTTCCTTTATAGCTCAGCCGTTTCCAGCTTGTGAATTGCATTTCGCAATTCACCAACCCTCTTTTGAGTACTTATGGTTTATTCGTCGATCCTTCATCCTGTCGTGTTGCCGAGCATCATTGGCTTCATTATTTTTGTGCTGGAACTCATTCTGACATGGAAGAAAAGGTCGAAGGCACGAACAGCAACCCGGGTGGATCGCTCAACGCTGGCATTCATCTGGGGCATCGTCCTCACGAGTATCCTGACTGCCATCCCATTCGGGTGGTACCACATTCCACCAGGACTAGCATTCAGTTTGAGCCAGGTTGAAATCGATTTCTGCATCGTCCTGCTGCTTGCGGGATTGATGTTACGCTGCTGGTCGGTTTACACTTTGGGTAGTTTCTTCACTGTGAACGTTGCCATTCATCGGGAGCATCGGCTGATCTCGGCTGGGCCTTACGCACTTCTTCGACATCCCTCCTATACCGGTTTGCTGCTGGAACTGCTGGCTCTGGGCATTTCCTATCAGCATGTTCTCAGCCTGGCTATTGTGGTGATCCCGACAGTCATCATGCTGCTAGTGCGTATTCAGATGGAAGAACGAGTCTTATCCCAGCACCTGGGCCAGCAGTACAGCGATTATCAAAATCAAACCTACGCCCTCCTTCCCTACCTCTACTAGCAGTACCGACATCAATGGAGTGATGAGTATGCAGCAGCAAGCTGAAGCAATCAGAATCACTGAGCATAGTAGTGCCCGTGAAGTTCGCAGTGTGATGCCAGGTAACCGGCGAAAGCGGTCCTACTTGCTGGCTGTAACCATTTTTGTTCTGAATGTGCTGCTCTACGGCGTGACTTTTACTTTCATGCTGTGGCCAGACATGCCACTGCTCAATCTCACCTTTGCGGTGCTCAATGGCATCTTTATCGGCCTGCTCTTCATTGTCGGCCACGATGCCTGCCATGGCAGTTTTACTCCTTCTGGAACGTTGAACAAACTGCTGGCACGCCTGGCCTTCCTGCCTTCGCTGCAACCTTACACCTCCTGGGTCTACAGTCACAACGGGTTGCATCACGGCTGGACAAACCTGAAAGGGAAGGATGTCGTCTTCGTTCCCTTTACGCTTGAAGAATATCAGGCACTGTCCAGTGAGCGTCGTTTGCTGGAGCGGGTGTTTCGCAGTCCGTTTGGTGTGGGCCTGATGTATCTGTCGCAGATCTGGTGGAAGTACGAGGTCTTTCCCCGTGCCGATCATGCCCCCAAGGACAAAGCCACTTTCATGTGGGATAGGCTGCTGGTGGCAGGGTTTCTTGTCTTACAGATAGCTATCGCCCTGATGATCTCTTTCACGCTGGAAGGCTCGGCCTGGTATCTGGTGCTGCGTTCGCTCGTTCTCCTGGTGATCAGCTACGCCGTCTGGTTCCTCCTGATCGCCATCATTACCTTTCAACAACATACGCACCCCGATGTGCCCTGGTACGACAATGCCGAGGAATGGAACTTCTATCGGGGCCAGCTCCACAGCACCCCGCACATGCACTACCCCCTTTGGCTACACAGCGTACTGCATAACGTGATGGATCATAACGCACACCATGTGGACCCTCTTGTCCCCATGTATCAATTGACAACTTCTCAGCGAAGCCTGGAGCAGGCCTGTGGAGTGGATATTGTGAGCAGTTTCGGTACCATTCGTCAGTATTTGCGAACGATGAAAGTCTGCAGACTGTACGACTATGCAAAACATCAATGGACCGACTACGATGGTTCCCCTACTTCACGTGCAGGGCTACATCAACTTGCCGGTGTTTGATGGTCTGCAGCGCTTCAACAATAAACATCGCATCCCGGTGTGGAATGCGATGTGATTTGCGAAAGAATGATAGTTAGCGGATACGCGTCTTCAGTTTCGTGAACAGTTGGTCAACCACGGATGAGGTATTGCGAATATCAGTACTGGATGTGTCAGTTAGCAGTGCCTTCATGGTGTTAGCTGTCACTTTTGGCTCAGCCGGTTTCAGCGACTGCCATTGAAAGCGTGTGACAGCACCTGTTGATGTGGCAGGCGTAGTTAGGCTGGAAGTCACTGACGAGACTTTGGCAAGAACCTCATTGATTCGGGGAGCCAGCAGAGTGACGATGTCGCGCAGGTTTTGTTTTTTCTGTTGAACAATAGCGCCAGGTGTCACTTCCTCATGATCATGATCATCCTCGCATTCACTATTTTGTTCATTGCCAGGCAGCGGGAACAGGTGAGGCAGTAATCCACGTCCGGGCTTCCCACCGTCATCGTTAACGATGGTGCCATCTGCGGTGGCAGTGCCAAGCGTGGCGTTGGTTTGTCCGCTTAAGGTGACCCGGAACTTCTCATTCTTCTCTTTCGCACTGTCAGCAGCGACGTTCACAGTGATGGTTTTGCTGGTCTCCCCTGCTGCAAATGAGATCGTACCACTAGGGAAGACGCCACTAGCAAAATCATTGGCGGAGGCGGCAGTACCTGTACCTGTGACGGTCCAGTTCACCGATGCTGTTCCTGTACTGCTACCCGTACGAGTCACGGTAAATGTAAATGGGGTAGCAGCAGTTCCGGTTCCTTCGGCTTTATTGGCATCAGTTGCTGCAATACTGAGTGTTGGTGTGACATCATTGTCGGTTATGGTTCCCAGTCCTTGACCACTGGAGATAACCGCACCCGAGGCATTGGAGAGGTTCAGACTGAAGGTTTCGCTGGGTTCAGTGGTAGTGTCATCAACGATGGCTACAGTAACTGATTGTGTGGTGCTGCCACCTGGCGTGAATGTCAAGGTTCCACTGGTAGTGGCGTAATCGCCTGGGGCTACAGCTGTGCCATTGCTTGTGGCATAATTGACCGTCACATTGCTACTGATGGATCCGGTCAGGGTAACGACAAAGGTTGCTGTTCCAGCAGACTCGTTGACGGTGACATTGTTAACAGAGAGCTGAGCAGTCTGGCCAGCATCGACTATCGTACCTGAAACAAAGTAGCTCCCCAGACTGGCGTAGTCGGAATAGCCCGAAGGAGGATTGGCACCTGGAGTTCCAAAGCCCGTGCCATCGATCTTGAGATAGTATTGACCAGCTGCAAGTGTCTGGCTGAAGCTGGCACTGAGTGTAGAAGCAGAGTTCGACGTTGCGATCAGTGATCCACTGGCATCGTAGAGATCGGCCTTGATATCCAGATTAGGCCCGGGGGTAAACGGGTTGATGTTCAGCGTTACCTGTCCTGCTCCAGTGACGAACGAAAAATAATCTACATCGCTAGTGGTGGTGATAATACCGGAAGCACTGACGTTTGTACCGTTCACAGTTAAAGGTGAAGCAGACGCTGTTGTATTACCAACATCATCGGCACGGTATCCGAAGCCGTTGTACGAGGTGATGATGGCAAGATCGTCAGGCCCTTTGTTGTAATTGGCACCACTGCTCCCGTTATTTGTGCCGTAATACTCGCCTTTGTCCCAGGTGGTGACATTGGTGTAATAACCCACGCCCATGAGAGGGGCCCAACTCGTTTCGCCACTGCCATGGCCGGCGTAGTATCCTGCAGAGGCAGTGCCATCGTGAGCGAGACCCAGGCTATGTCCCACTTCGTGGCTAGCCGCTTCAGCTACGTTTTTCCCACCAGTGACATAGACAAAGACACCGGTATCCGTGCTCCAGTTAAAGCTATCAATGTAACCAACGCCACCAGCTCCGGTGCCTTGCGTATCCCGTGTGATGATAACGCGAATACCCCATTGACTATCACCAGTGCCTGATTTGCGTAGAGCTTCGACACCTGGGTCAACTGTCGTCACGTTGACATTGAACGGTACAAAGTCTTCCGCGATTCGATTCCAGGCATTTTCAATATCAGCAAGTTCCGAAGCACTGAACGTCGAGGTATTGCCGTCGGTGTCGTAAGCTGGCGAATTGATGGAAGACACGCCAAAATAAGTATTCCACTGAGTATTCTGGCTAACATGGCCATCGAAATCGAGATAGATTGTATGGTTAGCACCCGGCAAACTGCTGAATGCAGGTACCGCTGGGCACCATCGATGTTCCAGATGTTCGAGTTGAAGCAGACATCGACGAGCGGAGAATGGTGACTGGTTCTGACGACGACTGGGCAGTGTCGAACGCAACATAGTGTAGATGTCCTCTCGCGCAAGAATTCATGCGCAACCTGAGAAATGGCGAGCGATAGATCAGGTGGAACTCTTTGAGATGAATGAGTTCCTGCGGATAGGGTTGGCTAAGGGTAGGTTATTTCTAGACTGTGTCAACTTATGAATGGCAAATGCAACATTTGCGATGAAGGAACAAGATTAAGACACATGTGGGACGAGATCTTCGTTCTGGTTACCCATTTCTATCCGCTTCGGAATCGGGTAGAATGCATCACCGCTTCATGGGAGTAAGATGCGATGCCCTCTGTATTGCCGGGCATGGATCCGTATCTGGAAGATGCCCGCCGCTGGCCGACGTTTCAAACGCAGTTCATCTCGGCGCTCGGTGATGCGTTACAGCCCGCCATCAGCGACAAGTATCGTCTGCGTTTAGGCCATCGTCACTACGAAATAGAGCAGGTGCTGTTCACCTCCATCCAGAAAGAAGAGCATCAGGAACCATTTCTCGAGATTCGGCTGAAGTCGTCTGGCGACAAGCTGGTCACGCTCATCGAAATGATTTCACCTGTCAATCGCACGCATCCCGAAAGCCGAAAGCGATATGAAATGCGCCGGGAGGAAGCCCGGCTCGAAGGTGCCCACCTCGTAGAACTGGACCTGGTTCTGCAAGGTCAAACCTGCCTGGAGGCTGACCTCAGCACGCTGACTGAATCACAGTACGTCTGCTGCGTCACCCGGGCAGGACGGCCTATCAAGCATGAACTCTACGGTACCCTGCTCACCAGACGATTGCCTCGCATCAGATTGCCGATGTCGGGGGATGAACGGGATCTGGTGCTGGATGTGCAAGCTCTCGTTAACCGTGTCTATGATCGCTGCTTTGAAGGAATGATTGACTACCAGCAGGATCCGCATGTACCTCTCTCCGATGCCGATCGCAAATGGCTGGATCATTTGCTGCGCGGGGAGAGGTTGAGGAAGTAGTGCCTAATCCACAGTCTCATCCACCATACTCCCAGTACCGGCCCAGGTAGCCACAGCCAACTGATGTATGCTCCCCAGTGTTCGACCAGAGTTGCTGTCAGTTGAATGCTCACTACAGTCACACTGAAGCCAATGGCGTTCTGTAACGCGAGAGACGAACCGACTGCCTCGGGGGGGCAACTCCTGGCAGAGATGGCAGAGAACTGGGGAGAGTCGGCAGGGGCATTCAATCCCCACAGTATCAACATCACCACAACGATCCATGGAGGTAAGGCAGGCAGCAAAGGGCCACCGGCACACATCAGGCCAGAAATGACCAGTGCCAGAATTGCTACCTTGCCGCTTCCAATATGTCGACTCAGCCAACCGCCTGCCACGTTCCCAACCGCGCCGACACCAATGATTGCAAACGTCCACCAGGCACGGGCTTGTGGTTCAGTAGTGATCCAGCCCGTCAAGAATGGTACCATCGACCAGAAGGCGTAGAGTTCCCACATGTGGCCAAAGTAGCCGAAAGCGGAGGCACGGAAGTCACCGTTTTGAAAAGAACGAATCGCTAACCTTGGATCGAATCGACGTACAGGTGCCTTGGCTGTCGGGCCATCACCGAGATGGAGGATGATCACCCCTGCTATCGTTGCTAATACAGAAGCTGTTGATACAACACTTTGCCAATGCCCTACGCCGCCGAGTGCTTTCAGCAGAAACGGCAGCGAGGTGCCCAGCGAGACTGAACCAACGAGCCAGCCGAGTGCTTCTCCCGCGCGACCAGGCATCCAACT
>CAYPJB010000021.1:0-22025 GCA_964410845.1 uncultured Bacteroidales bacterium
TCAGCAGCCCACCTCTGGTACGAGCGCTGCTCGATCATCTGGTTCACCTGGGAGCACGATTGGCAGCGCCAGGCGAGTTCACGCTCAGGGCATATCTGGCAGGCAAGCTCGATCTTACTCAAGTCGAAGCAGTGCATGCTCTGTCGACCAGTGCAGACAGCGACGAACTTCGGATTGCTCTTGCCCAGTTGGCAGGTGGGCTTGCTCGACCACTCGATGCGCTTCGTGAGGAAATCCTGCTGCTTCTCGCCGAAGTGGAAGCTGGGCTTGACTTCGCTGATGAAGACCTGGCGTTCATTGAGAATGATGCGCTCCTTTGGCGAATTGAAGCCTGCAGACATACGCTTGCTGATTTGCGTGATGCCATGCAGCAACAGGGACGTACCCAGACTCGTTTCCGAATTGCTCTTGTGGGACTACCCAATGCGGGCAAGAGCAGCCTGTTCAATGCTCTGCTGGGCAAGACGCAGGCCATCGTGAGCCCACAGCCTGGCACCACACGTGACTATCTCGCCGAACAACTCAGCTTGCAGGGGGTGGCCCTCGAATTGATCGATACTGCAGGTATTGAACTTGCACATGACTCAATCAACCAGCAGGCACAACTCCATCGTCAGGAACAGTTGCGCCAAGCTGATCTTATTCTGCTTTGTTTTGAAAGTGATCAGGAACTTCCAGCCGACCTGGAACGGCTGCGTTCACAACTGCCAGCGGAAAAGGTGCTACTGGTTGCAACCAAGAGTGACGTGGCACAACATTATCCGATTCCGAGTGATGCCATTCAAACCAGTACCGTGACCGGAGCTGGGCTGGCAACGTTGCGACTGCGTCTTGCTGATCTCGCCAGGAAGTACACCAAACCTGCCCGGCTATCCCCGAGCCTTTCACGGTGCCAGATGCATGTGGAGAACTCTCTCGCCAGTCTGGATCAGGCAATGGAACTGGTTCACGAACACCGTCACATGGAACTGGTCGCAGCGGAACTTCGCATAGCTCTGGATCAGATTGGTAACATGGTTGGTGCAGTGTACACCAACGATCTGCTGGACCGTATCTTCAGTCAGTTCTGCATTGGGAAGTAACTGACACCTACGGGTTGATGTCGATCTCAAGTCGAGGTGTCTGACTGGCGAATTGTTGTAGATTCTCGAAATAGGCTTGCGACGGGTTTGATTGGTATTTGCCGGTCTTGCTGCAGACCAGTTCGATGGAAAAGTCCAGTTGCTGCTCAGTAGCGAGTTCGGCCCAGACGAGTCGCAGTTCCCTGCCGTTCACGCTGAAGCTGGTAGGCTCTTGAACGTCCTCCAAAGTAGAAGAACGAATCGCTCGCCGTAACTGTTTCATATTTTCAGGCAGTTTCAGGCCATCGGGGATGTTCAATCTGACAATGGCCTGAGGTTGTCGGCGGCTTGTGCTGTTCTCGAGAGAGCATTGCAGTTGTACCACATCACCTTGCCTGGCTACTCTATGTGAGAGCTTGGTTTTCAATCGAAGCGGTTCCTGGCTCTGGCTCAATTCAGGCGATTTGATGTCAATCGAACGCGCACCGAGCCGGCCTGTGCCGTCGTGACCAAAGACATCGAACTGGTAGATACTGGCATCGGCCGGCAGTTCAATGGGTATGCTGTACTTGCCTGAGGAAGGTACAACGAGCAGGGGATTCCAATAGACCGTCTGACTCCAGACAAGTCTGGCAGCAGCAATGGATGCAGGACGAGCATCTGCACTCCATGCATATTGTCGAGCAAAGAAATAGTGTTCACTGTCGAGTTTTTTGCCTAAGGCTACAGGAGCGGGAGGCGCGATTGCTTTTTCGAGTTTTCCCGATGCGGAAGCGTCTGTCTTGGAACTTCCTGGAGTAGCTGCGGCTGGAGGCATGCTTCCTGCTCCGCCGCCCATGCCCCCTCGACCTCCTGCTCCAACTCCTCCGAAACCACTTCCCGACGTCACTCCAGGTGCTGGCCTTTTATCCTTAGTGTTGGTTTCTTCGGAAACTTTCCCGGGCACGATGTCTTTCGGCGCGTCACGCTGCTCTTGTTTTTGCTTCTCGTTTGCAGAACGAATGCTGTAAGCGTCCTCGGATTGTGCCAGTTGAACGGAGCGGTTCTCGTAAGTGCGACGATTGGTATACTGCGCATCGTTGCTGACACGGTTGGCTCGTGACGCTAATTGCCCGGGGTAATTGCTCATGTTCGATGCCACTCCGCCAACCTGTAAGCGGGTGGCAGGCTGTGATTTGACTGTAGCATCTTTATCTTCAGATATTTTTACGACAGTCTTCTTTTCTTGAGAAGCTGAACTGTCTTCGCCTTTATTGCTTTCTGGCAGCTTGCGTTGTGAAAAAGTAACTGCGTTACCACTTGGCTTAGCAGATTCCTCAATGCGATCTTGCTTGGATTCCTTTGCCATCTCTGGTGCAGCCAGGTTTGCTTCTACAGCCCTTCCAGGTTCCTGAGAGAATGTTTGTGTTGGACTTGTTACAGTTGCTTTGTTCCCTGGTGCAACTTGCTTGACAGTCATTTCCAGGATTGGTTGCCTGGACGTTTTTTTCGACCAGAGCCAGCCTGCACCCACGATACCCAGCAAGCTCAGAACGCCAAGCGTGCAGACGAGATGTATTGGCAACAGTGTGCGTTTAAGGATGATAGCTCCCAGTGCCACCAGACTCGTGATAGCTATCAAACAGGAACTCAGGAGATGGAACCAGAAAGTAAAGGATTCCCAGGTTACCTCTCGTTCCTCGAGTTGCGCTCTTAACAGAGGCAATGCATCATCTTTGAAGCCCTGCCCACTGGTGGCTTGTTGATTTTGCTTGAGCAATGCCTGTGTCTGCTCCAGCATCTCCCTGGCACGTTTCAGCTCATCAGCCAGTGGCGATGTCTGTACTTGAGTTTTCGCTTCCTGTAAGGCCAGGGTCAGCATCTCCTGACGGTTATCAAAGCTGCTGATAGGCAACAGGCTCGCTGGATCATTTTTGGTATTTTGCTGGAGTTTCGCTACTTCGTTGGCATCGACAGGGTTGGCCATAAATCGTCGCCAGCCTTGCACACCCAGGAGGAGATCGAGTGCCTTTGGCGCACTGGGATGCGTCGAAAGAAAGAAATCAGCGAACTCCAAATCTTCCGGCTGACGTACTTCCTGAGCCAGGTAGAAATGGGCGGGTAATCTGCGAAGTGTCGAAGCTTCAGCCATCTGCAATAAAGACTTGTTGACGCCTACAACAGTGAGATAACCAGCGGTTGGTTCCTGTTTCTCATTGCGGGCATCGATCACGAGTTGAGTTGGCTTGCCTGCAGACTGTACAGTGCTCAAATGAAGCGACATATACTGCGATGGATGACGATAGATGAGTCGCTCTGCCAGAGGTTGAAAGATAGTGCGATTCTCAACCACACGTTTCTCGGCAACGTTGACACGATACACGCCGCCAAGCGGTTTCATGGTGTCGATCAATATAGTTTGAGTATGGTTGGCGGGGATCGAAACTCGATCCAAGGCAATCATGACATCTCGGCAATAGACGGAGAGCACCAGTTCACGTGGTTGTCCCCGGTTACTGAGTTCGAGAGAAAGTGACTCTCCCGCTGCAAGAACGGACTTTTTCACATGCATGGTAACGCCACTGTCGAGAGCAGCAGGCAAACGCAGTTCAACCTGGCTATCCGCTGGTTGCTTCATGCGAATCTGATATTTCTCATTCAACTTGGGAGTGAAGCCAAACTGGCCCATGCCACGGGAAGCCTTGGCTTCGGTTTCATCGTGGAAGGTGGCAAGCGTTTCAATGACTTCGTTCCTGCTATCGATAAGTTCAGCAACACCGTCTACTGCTTCACCAGCCAGGTTGCGGAGTTGGAAATAGACATGGTTGAGGACGCCAGCAATCAGGTTGCCACCTTCCGGATAGCAGTCGATCTGGAGTTTCCCGGTTTCGATACGGAATGGCTGTGTCCACGTTTCAACCAGGTTACCGTTTGGCAATTGAAGAGCGAGAGTGCCTTGCCCCTTGCTGATATCCCTGGGCAGCGTGAACTCAAGCTTTACGTTTCCTGATGCATCCGTGCTACTGGCGATGCGTTCTGTCGAAGGTTGGCCAAGACTGTTGTATTGCTTGCCATCAATCAAAATCTGATAGGTAAAGTTACTGTTCCCCCAGGGCTGCTGAGTAGGAAGTTTGATGTTGCCTGCGAGTGTGGCTTTCTCGCCGGGTACAAACGATGCCTTGGTGAAGGCTAGCTGCTTATTGAATTGCGGTTTAGTAGTGGTGTTCACCACGAAAGGTACTGATTGTGCAGCGAAGCGATCGTTCTTTTCAGAAAGTGTCAATCGTGCTTCGCCGAGAGGGATATTATTCGGGAGTTTGAAGCTGTCAGCACCAACGGCCTGAAGTGGTTTACCGGCAATGTCGCGAACGGGCTGGTTGGTGTCTGACAGTTGGAGTTGGGCTTTTCGACTAGTCTTGTAAAGCTGCTTGTTGTCTGGTCCGTGCAGGGTGAACTCGAAGAAAAGTTCTTCTCGCGGGAGAGCAAGAGTAGCTTTCTCGAGTGCGATTCCCCGGAAAAAGACCTCTTCGCCTGGCTGATAGATCGGCTTGTCGGTACACAGGTGGGCAGAATAATCTGCCTGAAGTACCTGCAGTGGATGATTGATCCGGGTACTCAGGACGTTCTTGCCGATGTCCTGAGTGATATCGTTGTTAAAGAGTTGACCAGCCTTGTCAGCATAGGCCACTGAGTTGAGCGTGAAATTGAGCTTATTGCTGGCTGTAGGATTACGATACGATTGGGTTAACGAGCGATTCTGCCTGGCATCGTTCAAGGCAACGTTGATTTCCGGAAGTGAAACTGGATCACCTTTCAGATTACTGTTCGTGACGACAACGGGTGTATCGTTGTTAGCCTCTACACTGAGAGGAGCGATGACCTCCTGATAATGGGTCTTGGTGAGTAATTCCTGTTTCGTTTGTTCTTCCAGAGTGGCAAGAGCGATTTGCTTCTCGGCTACCAACTTGCGTGCCAGCACTTCCTTTTTAGCAAGATTTTCCAGTTCAAACCTGGATTGCTGCTGATGAACTGCACGCAGACTGAGTTCTGTCCTGGCGAGTTCGACTGGTTTCCAACGATTCTCCAGGCCCCACCAGTATCCGCCTGCAATAGTCCCAAGCACGGCAAAGAGCAGCGTGGCTACCGTCACGTACCAGGCTGTCAAGCTGGTGGATCGCTGGCGAAGACGAGCAGTGCGGGGTTCGACTTGGGGCTTGCTGAAAGTGATTGTCGTTGGCACTCTGCTCGCTTCAGCGAGAAGACCTTGCTGTTGCTGTACACGAACCAGTGCTGATTGACAGTTCTCACAGGAGGTTAGGTGGGTGCGCAGTTCGGCTAAAGCCTTGGCAGAATCAGCATCGGCTTCATCAAGCAATCCATAGACGTAGTCAAGCAGCTGTTCCTGACAGCTGGTGCACGTCATCATGTCAATCCTCCTGGAACCTCTTCGAGCAGCTTACGGAGCTTCTGCAAAGCGGTTCGCATCTGTGTCTTCACTGTTCCAACGGGCATGTTGCGTAACTCTGCAATTTGCTCGTAAGTCAATTCCCCGTTCTGTCGGAGCAGGAAAATCTCCTGCTCTTCCTGCCGCAGTTCCCGGATGGCGCGACGCACTCGTTCCACTTGTTCATGGCGTTCCATGTTTTCGTGTGTGGATTGGACCGGGGCAGCGTACATCTCTTCCTCACCCATCGATTTGGCTTTGCGTCGCCAGGCGCTTCGCCGAATATCGGTCGCAGTATTCATCGCAACCCGAAAGATAAAGGCTCGCAGGTTCTGCACCTGCTTCAGTTCTTCCAGGTTCCGCCAGCATTTCATGAAGGTTTCCTGGGCAGCATCATGGGCATCGTCCTGACTACCGAGGAGATAGACTAGAGTGCCAACCAGTTCTGCCTTGGCTTCATTGAATGCGTGAACAAGCGCGTCCCCCACATTGTCTGCAGGCTTGGCTGCAGCATTCGTGGCGGCAGTCTGCGGTTCACCCAGATCTGCCTGCAAAGCCGGTGCGCTCATATCCTCTATCTACTACGACGAGAGATGATGGTTATTAGTTTGGCTTTGAACGTAACTATTTGCAAGAGCAGCACATGCGAATTTACCTGGTTGACAGTTGTGGGTTCTGAATGGAGAGCTATGCTTGAAAAACCTGTTGAATACTTCCAGGAATGCCCTTCGTCCAACCTTCCAACAGTTTCCCTTTAGTCACAACAAGACCGAACATCCAAGGCTTGTTCAAGCTCATATAATGTCAACTTGAACTTATGAGGTTAGACATGAAGTTGCCCCTGTCCTGGCTGAAAGAATACGTCAATCTGACATGCAGTATCCCTGAACTTATTGATAAATTGACCCTGGCTGGATTGGAAGTCATCAGTGTCAAGCTGATTGGCGTGGCTCCACCTGAAGGGCTTCGATGCAAGATTGATGAACCAGGCCCTGTCTGGGCAAAAGATAAGATCGTTACAGCCAAGATCCTGGAGATCAGCAAGGTACCCGAGACCGACAAGCTCAAGTTTGTGAAGCTCGACCTGGGCAAGGGTGGGGAACCGAAAACCGTCATCACAGGGGCGGGTAACATAGCACCAGGTGAAAGTGGTCAGGTTGTAGTCCTGGCCTATGCTGGTGCAGTGCTGATTGATGGTTACTCTGACAAGAAAGAACTCAAGGAACTCAAGCCGAAGCCCATTCGTGGATTCCCCAGTGATTCCATGGTGTGTTCCGTCCGCGAATTAGGCATTTCAGACGATCATGAAGGGATATTGCTGCTACCAGGTGATACACCGGTTGGTGTACCTCTGGTTGATATTCTAGGCGATGTTGTTCTCGAGATCGATGTGCTGCCCAATATGGCACGGTGTAATTCGATCCTGGGACTAGCCCGTGAAATAGCTGCCCTTACCGGTCAGCGCCTGAAGACTCCTTCGGTGGCAGTCTCGCAACAAGGTCCTGCCATCGATGGCAAAGTGAAAGTGGTCATTGAGGACAGCAGTCTGTCGCGTCGTTACACTGCGATGCTGATCCAGAATATTCAGATCCAGTCATCTCCGAACTGGATGCAACGACGACTGGCAATGATCGGCATGCGACCAATCAACAACGTAGTTGACGTCACCAATTACATGATGATCAAGACTGGTCAGCCCTTGCATGCATTTGACT
Source organism: uncultured Bacteroidales bacterium (assembly GCA_964410845.1). GTDB lineage: Bacteria > Planctomycetota > Planctomycetia > Gemmatales > HRBIN36 > JAEUIE01. The sequence goes on from CAYPJB010000021.1 coordinate 7,200, forward strand.
ACGACAAGCTTGTCGCTCGAGCAGGCGGCCAGCCTCCTACTATTAGCGTCCGGCTCGCTCGTGCTGGTGAGAAACTTGTAACCCTCGACAAGATCGAACGCACACTGGAACCCCATCATCTGGTCATAGCAGACTCAAAAGGCGTTATTGCACTTGCTGGGGTGATGGGTGGACTGGAAACGGAAGTTTCAGATACCACGAAGAACGTGCTTCTTGAATCAGCTCATTTTCATGCTGCATGTATCCGCAAGACAGCACGTGAACTGAACCTGTTCAGCGAAGCGAGCATGCGATTCAGCAAGGGCCTTCATCCGGAACTGGCCCTTCCTACAGCATCACGCACCTCGGAAATGCTTCGCCAACTGGGCGGGGCAACGATAGCTCAGGGAGTTATCGATTGCTATCCCGCTCCGTTGCCCGTGACGCCAGTTGAACTGGATGTTCACTATGTTCAACGCCTGTTGGGCATGCCCATTCCCACATCAGAGATCGTTCGCATTCTTCGTTCTCTGGAATACCAGGTGATCGAAAATGCTGCTTCAGCCAGCAAGCTGACGGTTACGCCACCACAGCACCGGGTTGATATTCAGGATGGCCCAGCTGATATGGTGGAGGACATTGCCCGTATTTATGGCTATGACAAGCTGCCCACCAGTTCCCTGGCGGATGCGCTGCCTGTGCAATGGGATAATCCTGCGCTTCTTGGTGAGGAGCGAATTCGAGATATTCTGGCAGTCCTGGGACTCCAGGAGGTGATGACTTACACGCTCACATCACCGGAGAAGGAGCAGCCACTGGGAATCACTGGCTCAGCCGTGACGCTGGCAAACCCGATTCATAGCGAACGAGGTATTCTGCGTCGCAGTCTCCTGGCCAGTGTGCTGGAAGTGACAGCGAACAATCTCAAACAGCGATCTGGCGTGCGTTTCTTCGAGTTAGGCCAGGTATATCTGCCAGTGGAAGGAGAAGTACTTCCCCAGGAGATTCGCCGATTGTCCATCGTCATTACGGGGCCTCGTTCTACCGAACATTGGGACAGTCAGGCTGCAGCAGCTACGATGGACTTCTTTGATCTCAAGGGAATCGTGCAATCGTTGTTAAGTCGCCTTCATTTGGAGGAGGTGAATTACGATCCAGTGCAGACAGCTGAACTGCATCCGGGGCAATCGGCATGCATTAAAGTTGGCAAAACCATCGTTGGTAAACTCGGTCAACTGCATCCATCGCTGCTAGCCAATTACGAACTTGGTCGTCGCAAAGTCTTCGTGGCTGAACTAGATATTGATGCTCTTCTGGCGTTGACTCCCTACACGCATCAACTGTCGATGATCTCGACATTCCCACCGATGCTGGAAGACATCGCTCTAGTGGTGGACGAATCGTTACCCGCTGCCAGGCTTGAGGCTGAATTGCGTGCTGGCGGTGGTGAACTCTTACGCCAGATACGTCTCTTCGATGTCTACCGTGGTCCGAACCTGCCTGATGGAAAAAAGAGTCTGGCCTATGCTCTAACTTACCAGGCTGCAGATCGCAGTTTGACTGATAAAGAAGTCACCAAAGTACGTGCCAAAATGATTGGTCGAGTGGAGAAACTGCTCGGCGCATCGTTGCGCGCTTGATCAAATTCACTCAGGTGAGCATGCCAGAGTTGCAGCCTAAAGTGGTGATCGTCGGAGGCGGATTGTCCGGGTTGGCAACCGCTTTCGAACTGCAATCACGTCTTCATCAGGCAGACATTCAGGTATTGGAAGCCAGCCAGCGCCTCGGTGGGATGTTAAGTACCATCAAGCAGCAAGGGTACCTGGTGGAACAAGGCCCGCTGTCTTTCTCTGGCGACAGCATCGGGATTATGAAGCTGTGTCATCAATTGAATCTGACATCACAGATGATCAGCGCCAATCCAAACGTGACACGCCGCTTTCTGGTGCATGATAATACTCTGCAACCAATCCCGCGATCTATGGGGCAGGCTCTTACCTCGCCACTGTATGGAATGAGTAGCGCGTACCGACTGGTGACAGAACGATTCCGTTCGACTCGTGCCGCCAAAGACAAGCTGGATGAAAGCGTTTATCAGTTCATTGAAAGACGGATAGGAACAGAATTAGCCGATATTATTGCAGATGCTTTAGCTACCGAACGCTTCGGAGCTGATGGTAAGGTGATCAGTATCCGTGCTGGTTTTTCCGAGATTATCCGGGCTGAGCGTGAATATGGCAGTGCCATTTCTGGATGGACAAAGCTGAAAGAGGCTGAGCGTCGAGCGGCTGCCAAGGCTGGCATCACTCTAACCAATAGTCAACTGACATTTTCAGAGGGCATGCAGGTACTCATTGATGCGTTGCAAGCGAAACTGAAACTGCCTGCTCTGTGCGGTATCGGTGTGACAAGTATTAAGCCCTCTGCAGAAGGGATGCAGCATCGTTGGCAGCTCCATTGCAGCGATGGACAAACTCGAAGTGCAGATATGGTGATACTAGCTTGCCCTGTCTCCAGGCAGGCAGCCATACTGGCTGATATGGACCATGAACTCGCAGATCTGCTGATGGCCATTCCACTGGCTGGCATTATCACACTCTCGCTGGGTTATCAGCGACAGCATGTGCCCGAGATTGTCGAATGCCAGGGTATTCTTATCCCGCAAAAGCTCAACAAGGATATTCTCAAGATTGACTTTGCTTCCTCTGTGTTTCCAGGTCATGCACCGAAAGGCAAGGTGCTCTTACAACTCACCATGGGAGGAGTTGCTCGAAAGGAAATGCTATCGTGGGAGGAGGATGCAATTATCTTCGCTGCTCGACGTGAATTGCGAAACATGCTTCGCATGACGAAGCCACCTCACTTCTGCCGACTGCAGAAGTGGCCTAAAGCGATACCTCAATATACGCTAGGCCATCATTCGCGAGTTGCCAAAATTGCTGACCGCGTGAAACGTCACGAAGGCCTGTTTCTTGCTGGAAATGCCTACCACGGCATCACGCTCTCCGAAACTGCAAGCCATGCAGAACGTATCGCCCGTGCCATTCGCGATATGGTGCGAACCCGGCGATGATGAAGGCGTATTACTGTGATCAGTTCGTGCTGCCACTACCTGCAGGCCATCGTTTTCCCATGCAGAAGTACCTGCTATTGCGGCAGAAATTGCTTGCTGAAAACGTCTTTCTCCATTTGGCTGAACCGGAAGCTGTGTCCGATAAGCAACTCTTTCTCGCCCATGATCCGAGGTACGTGCAACGGGTTGTCGAAGGCAAGATGACCGAGGCTGAGATTCGTCGACTCGGCTTTCCCTGGTCAGTGGCACTTGTTGAACGCAGCCGGAGATCATCCGGTGGTACTCTGGCAGCTTGCCGGGCTGCGCTCATGGATGGATATGGTGCAAACCTTGCTGGTGGCACTCATCATGCAGGATATGATTTCGCAGAAGGCTTCTGCCTGTTCAATGATGCTGCCGTAGCGACTCGCATCCTACAACATGAAGATGGCATACAGCGAATACTGATCATTGATTGTGATGTCCATCAAGGCAACGGTACTGCCGATATCTTTGCTGCTGATGAACGTGTCTATACTTTTTCCATTCATGGCGAGCATAACTTTCCCCTACGTAAAATACCTGGCAGTCTTGATATTGGGCTCGCAGACAACATTACTGACGAGCCATATCTGGCAGCCCTCCAATTGGGCTTATTACAATCAATAGCAGAAGCCCGTGCAGAGCTGGTCATTTATCTTGCTGGAGCTGATCCCTATGAAAATGACCGTTTAGGTAGATTGAAGATCAGTAAAGCTGGGTTGCTCGCTCGTGATCGCATGGTTTTCGATGCATGCGAAGCAGCCAGACTTCCCGTAGCAGTTGCCATGGCTGGAGGTTATGCCCCCCGAGTGGAAGATATTGTTGAAATACAGTTTGCTACTATCAGTGAGGCTGCCAGGCGTGTCATGACGAAACAACAGCCAGGCAAGTGATGCCTGGCTGTGCGTCGATTGTGCTGTTAGAGTTCAACAAATGTTGTCCATCTACTGTGGCAAGTACATTACTGCGCCACTGATACAGCAATGATTTCGAGATCATTACGCGCGAAGATGTGCTGATTGGCACAGGCTGGATGTGACCAGACTACGGTTCTGCCTCGGGCATCGTGCGTCGGTTCGAGCAACTTGAAGCGGCCGAGTTCTTCGTATTTCTCAGGTGTTAGTCGAGCGTGGATGACGTAGCCCTGATCATTGAAGAGCAGAAATTTCTCACTGTCATCGCCTAGCTGAATGAGAAAGGCGTTGCCACAGTCGATGTTACGCACAGGTCGCTTGCTGGCCTTGGTTTTGTCATCCACGATGGGATCAAAGGTCTGCCACTTCTGCTTGCCATCAGTGGCATCGCAGCACATCAGTCGGCCTTGCATATCGATGCCATAAAGATGACCTTTCACATAGGCAGGTGTTGCCATCAGCGCGGACAGGCCTTGGGGAGGCTTGTTCATGCTGCCCTCCACCTGCCAGACGATGCTGGGGCTGGGTGTTTCTTTTGAAAGCTTGAGCATGAGCGGGCCGTGGTAAACCGTGGTTACAAACAGCTTGTCTGCTTCGATCTGTCGAGGCATGACGATGGACACTGCTGGGCGATCGACTTTGCCATCGGTGGGGTATTTGTGCGTCCACAACACCTTACCTGTGCTCGGGTCGAGGCCGTTCACGGTTTCCGAAAGCCAGATGATAAGCTGATCCTTGCCACCCACATTCATCAGAATCGGTGGAGCATACCCCACTTCCTGTGAGTTAAGGGCTTTCCACTTTTCCTTTCCCGTGGCTTTGTAGAAAGCAACAACAGCGGAATCTTTGCCACCAACCAGGGTGAAGAGAAGATCACCTGCAATAAGTGGATGTGCTGAAAAGCCCCAGACAGGGGGCGAGGTTTCGTACTCTTTCGCCAATTCTCTGGACCAGATCTCTTTCCCAGTCTTAGTATCCAGGCAGAAGAAGTGCCCCATGCCGCCGATGGCATAGACTTTACCATTCTCGACGACGGGTGTCACACGTGGACCATTGGGATATGACATCTTGTACTTGGCATCGTAGGAGTATTCCCAGATAGTCTTGCCTGTCTTTTCATCCAGGCAGAGCAGGCGTTCCTTGCCGGGTATACCTTCCTTGGTTGGCCGGATGTTGTTGCCATCCTTGTCTTTCTCTCGATTCCAATCCATGACGAAGACTTTGCCATCTGCTACTGCTGGGCCAGCATAGCCTTTGCCAAGTGGGGCACGCCAGCGAACCGGCAAACCCTTTTCGGGGAACTTGTCAACGAGCCCTTGTTCACGCCAGACACCATCACGCTTGGGTCCCAGCCATTGTGGCCAATCGGTGGCTTGCAACGTCGCAGCAGATAACAGCATCAATCCCAGACACCAGGTGAACCGTGACATGAGTTAGCCTCGCAAGACAAGAAAGGAGGAGAAGACTTGCCAAGCTAAACTATGCAGTCGTTCCATTTGCGGCGTGGTTCACTCAGAGGGAATTAACCAGTCAGTGATGAAGGGCATTCCATGACATTTCTGATGGAGAAACGAAATCAGACAAGCCGTAGCTTGTCTGATGTTAGCTAAGTGATTTGGATTTTACCTGATGGCTGGAAGATTAGCGTTTTCCGCCACCACCACCACCCATACCGCCACCACGAGATCCACCACCGAAACTGCCACCAGCGGAGCCACGCGAACCACCAAAATTGGAACCACCGACAAAGCCACGAGAGGTGCCACCAAAGTTGCCACCACTGAAGCTTCCTCGGCTGGTTGACCCAGGAAAACTTCCAGTGGAGGGCATCGACCGAAAAGTGGAACTATTGCTTCCAGTTCCGAAACCGGGTGAACTCGAACGGCTGCTCGAAAAGTTTGACGACGAACTACCCAAGTTACGTCCGTTGAAACTATTACCAGACGAGAGACGCAAAGCAGGATTACTGCTTCCAGCTATGCTTCTCAGTGAACTGGAACCACCTTCCACAGTTCCTCTGGTGGTTCTTGCCACATCAACTGATCGATTGATTGTTCCTGGTTGGGCATTTCTCACTGCACTGCCAATCTGGGAACGAAGCTGACTTTCACTGATCGGAGCCAGGCTGGGTCGATTCGTCAACACTTTGCTGGACCCGGTTGTAGTCCGTGTTGCTACTGAGGAATTGGAATTCAACGTAGCATTGCGAATACTGTTGCCTATATCGGTCGAACGGGTACTACTGCTCAGTGCAGGTTTCTCTGTAGCCACAGAACTTCGATTTGGAAGGCTTTGGGCCACCTTCTGGTTTCGCAAGACATCCTTGGCTGGCTGTACCAGGGTTGGGCTACTTGTCTGCTTGAGAGCAGTATTTACCTGCTGAATAGTTGCACCTTTATTAACACGATCTGCCAGTTGTTGGGCTGCACGTTCACCACCTACTCGAGTTACCAGATTGGTAGCATTATTCAGGGCGTTCGGATTGACATTAAACTGACGTCCACCAGCAACTGCGCCATTGACTCGATGTCCTGCTCCGGGAAGCACGCCAAATTGACGAGCAGCGTAGCCTTGCTGCTGATGATTACGCCAGCCTGGGTTGTTTCGATTCAGCCAGCTATAGTGGTTGAAAACCGGATTGGCAAAACCTCGGTGACCATTCCAGCACCAGGGACGAAAGCCAGCGCCCCATCCCCAGGGACTTCCAAAATTACCGAACCAGAAACTACCGAAGCCCGGGCCGAAATAAAGGTTGTCGTAAAAACCACCCCATCCCCATCCCCATCCACCACCAAAGCCAATGTTGATGCCAAAGCTAGGCCGAAACGCCCAGCCAGGTGTCAACCACAATGGTCGTGTAAAGAAGACCGGTGCATACAGTAAGCCGCGGTCTTCCAGGCAATAGTCCCAGTAGCCACTGACATAGCGAAACCCGCTACCTGTGTAACAATACTGTCCTGGCATCCAGACCATATTGTCTTCTACTTCACCCCAGTAGCCCGGCTGCCAGACGTAGTTTTCATTGCGAAAAACCCAATGCCCGGGAATCCACTGAGCATCTTTGTGAGGAGCAGGTACGTTGGGACCGGCTTCCACCGACCTGGGAGGCTCTGGTAGATCGATTCGCCAACTGGATTCATTACTTTGCTTCCAATAGCCCGGGATATACCGATGCTGACCGTTCTCTACCTTCCATTCACCTTGTGACCAGGTTCGTCCGGGAGGGGCGTTTCGCCAGAAGCCGGAAACCCAAATAAAGTCTTTCTTTTCCAGATCGTATTGCCAATACCCTGGTATCCAAACGACATTGTCACCGGTGGGCTTTTCATCAGGTGGAAGTTCAGGAACCTGTGGTGGTGGCGCTTTGGGTGCAGTCGAACCTTCACTACCTCCACGGGTTGGTGCTCCCGGATTGGCGAAGGCTTCGTGAACTGGCCCACGGTTTTCAATCTGAATGCCATCAGGCAGTTCGCCTGGCTTGGATTCCACTGGTGGATTGGGTTTAGGCGGAGCAGGTGTATTTTGCCCGAATGCTGTTACCAGCAGTGCTGAGCAACACGAAAAACTGACTGATAATAGCCAGCGCTGAAGTTTCATGGTGTAGCCTCATGATGATAATGAAGTCTAACCTTTAGACGCAGTGAATTCGAAAGGTTGCATGGAAATAATCAAAAATTAGTGAATTGAGTGTGCTGGTTCAGTCAACAGTGTGCTCTATGCACCTGGAATTGAGTGGATTGACAATTATCAACATGGGTAACTGTTTAACGCTTGAGCTACAATCTGTTCTAAGGCTTGAGGGGTAAACGGTTTGGGCAATATTGCCTTGAGAGGCAATCCTCTGCAGCGATCCTCGATCTCCACATAGCCAAAGCTACTCATCGCAATGGCAGGGATATCTGGTTGAGACGACCATATCTGCTTCAACGTCTCAACTCCATCCATGACAGGCATTGTCAGATCGATCAGAACTAGATGAATCGGACACGTGCCTTGCCGTACCAGTTCGCAGGCAGTCATGCCATCTTCTGCTTCGATTACATTCCAGCCTTGATTGCGTAACACCTGGGATGCTAAAGAACGAAGACTCATCTCATCGTCAACCACCAGTATCGTTGCGGAGGCATGCTCCAGTTGACTCATGGTTGGAGATAGTGGGGCTGCTTTGGTACCTGTCAATAAAGGCAGGAATATTCGGAAGCACGTTCCATGGCGCAGCTTGCTGTTTACTTCAATCGCACCATTGTGGCTTCGAACGATTCCCAGAACAGCGGGAAGGCCTAAGCCTCGGCCGGTCGACTTGGTGGTGAAGAATGGCTCAAAGATTCTTCGTCTGGTGTCTGCATCCATCCCACAACCGTTGTCGACAACATCCAGGCAAAGGTAATCCCCCTGGGGCAATTCCAGTGTCATTTCCATCTTGGGATAGTTCTCATCATAATGCACCACGCTGGTCCGAACAATTATCTGGCCACGTTGCCCATCAGAGAACGCATCAGCAGCATTGGCAACGAGAATGATAAGTACCTGGCGTAGCTGTGCTTCTTCAGCCAGTATGCTGGGTAAATCAGGATCCAACTCCAGTACGAGGTCCGCTCGTTTACCACTGGCGATTTTAAGCAGCGCCTCAGTGTTACGAATCAAGCTGGTCAAGTTGACCTGGCTGACTTCAATTTTGCCGCGCCCTGCAAAACTCAACATTTGCTGGCATAGATTGGTTGCATGTTGTGCTGCCAGTTCGATGGGCTTGAGCAGGCTACGTAAAGCATCGTCCTTCACCATCTGCTTGTCGAGCAGTGATGCATGCCCCAGGATGACAGTGAGCTGATTGTTGAAATCGTGTGCTAAACCGCCTGCTAGCAGCCCGAGACTTTCAAGCTTCTGCATCTTCATGATACGCTGTTGCCAGCGGCGTTTTTCCTGATCGGATTGCCGCTGGGCCGAGATATCGCGAACCACCATGATAGTGCCCGGCTGCTTGTTCAGCATTAATCGGGCAATGTGTCCCTGGCCCAGCACCACGGAGCCATCCTTTTTGATGAACCGCCGTTCTTCCGTAGTATTTTGATTCAGTTCCAGCGGCTGTTCCACATACTTGTGATAGAGTTCCATCCGTTCAGCGGGATGGAGAAAATCGAGCACCTGTTTACCAATCAGTTCTTCTGGCTTTTCGTAGCCGAGCATCTGAGCGACAAACGGATTGGCGTGCTGAACGATGCCTTTGCAGGTAAGGACGATACCAACGGGCGCCATTTCCGTTAACTTGCGATACAGTTCTTCACTCTGCACCAGTTGCTGTTCAGCCAGTTTGGTATCGGTAATGTCTTCAATAGTGCCTTCGTACCAGAGTACTTTGCCATCAGCATCACGAATCACACGGGCATTCTCGCGAACCCATCGATACTCATTCCCTGGTTGTTTCCACTGGTATTCCAGCCCGATAATTTCACCTTGTTCTTCAAGCTTCTGGTTAAACTGAGCACGATCATAGGCCGGTCCAAATTCATAATCCTGCAAATTGACCGTAAGCAAGTCTTCCATGCTGGTCTTCTGTAGGAGTTTCACCAGCACCGGGTTACCATAAATGATTCGGCCATCTGGAGTGCTTCGATACAAGGCCAATGGCAGGCCTTCCGTTATTCGTCGGTATCGTTCTTCACTATCCAGCAAAGCAAGGCTGGCATTCTGCTTATCAGTAACGTCTTCACCCATGCAGAAAACACCAATTGGCTTTCCTTGCGAATGGTGAATGGTCGTGTTGTTCCATCGAAGATGGAGCAGCCTGCCATCCCTAGTTCGAATCGAATTGGAACAATGTTGCGAAATGTTGTGCTGACTGAGTGTCTCGTTCAACTGCTCTTTGTTGCTTTCACATTCGGGATTGAAAACTGAATGGAAGCATTTACCGATGATATCCTCTTTATTCCATCCAGTCAGTTCGACAAAGTAAGGGTTCACGTAGGTGATCTTGGTCTGGTCATCCACGAACATTGCCAGCAACTGCATATTCTTTAATGCTTCGTTCCAGAGCAGATTGCTTTGTTGTTGCTGTTCTTCCAGTTGTTTGCTGTTGGTGATATCGATGCTGGATCCCCAGGCACGAACCAGCAGTCCAGCTTCCACTTCGCCAAAGAGGCTATTGCGAAACCACTTGATGTTGCTGCCCTTGTCTACTTCCTGGGATTCCTGTTGTCGTAATTGATAGCCGTTCTCAATGAAGCGTTTCAAGTACGCCTGGTTTACTTCATTACGAGGCAGGAGTGTTTCCAGACGTATGCCGATCATCGCTTGAGGATTAGGGTAGCCATATAACACTGCCGTGCTCTTGCTGGCCTCTGCCAGGTAAGCATAGCGATAACAGCGTTCGATCTGTTCTACTACCGGCAATCCGATGGGAATGGGGACTTCGAGTTCAAAACGCCAGATGGATTCTGTGGCATTCTCCATCAACCAGTGGTAACGACGCTCCAGGTGCTGAAGTTCCAATTCAGCATTCACACGCCGGCTGACATCAATGACCTGTACCAATTCCGCAGACATCCCTTGATAGATCAAAGGGGTAACCATCATCTCTGCAGAGAAGATGGAACCATCGCGGCGAACTTGCTTGACAGTCCAGCTCTGCTGTTGCCCAAACGCATTTGCCAGGTCCAAGCGAGAGAATGACCCGCTGCCGGTATTTGCCCGGAAGTGTTCCAGGTTCAGGTCCAGCATCTCCTGATGTTCATAACGGTACTGTTTCTGTGCTGCATAATTCGCTTTGAGGATTTTTCCGGTCTTGGCAGAGACGATGAATGCGGGTACGGGATGATCCGCAAACCAAGCTAACTCTGCTAACGCTCGTAACCTCGCGTTCTCTTCACGGAGTTGGGCAAGTTCTTTCTCTGCTGCAGATGAAAGACCAAGGCGAGGAAATTGCACGCAAACACTCCGGAACTAGCTAATAGAGGACGCTTAATAATAGGTCATGAAACTGGATAAGTAAGCAAAATATGAAGCAGTTGACGTTACTTTGACAAGTTATTGTTCGCTAGCAATCGAGTCCCATCGATTCGAAGCTGATACTTTTGTACCTTTCCTGTGACGGTCATGGGGAAGTGTTCCACAGCTTCCCAGTACTTGGGTATCTTGTAACTGCTAAGTCGAGGCTGACAATAGGCAATCAATTCTTCGACACGCAAGACAGCTCCGTGCCGCAGCCGCAGCCAGGCCATTACCTCTTCGCCGTATTTCTGGCTGGGGATGCCTACTACATGGGCTTCGCTGATATCGGGATGAGTGTGCAGCACCGCTTCGATCTCAGCGGGGTAGATATTCTCGCCCCCTCGAATGATCATGTCCTTAATACGGCCGACGATGCTGATGTACCCTGCTTCGTCCATGCAGGCGAGGTCGCCAGTGTGCATCCAGCCTGCTGCATCGATACTCTTCTGTGTTGCTTCCTGGTTGTTCCAGTAACCTCGCATGACGCTATAGCCACGAGTGCAAAGTTCACCAGGTGTTCCTCGAGGCAACACTTGCCCGCTGTCGGAATGCATGATGGCCACTTCCACATGCGGGTGTACTTTGCCTACGGTGCTGACACGCCTGTCAATCGAATCATCTCGCAAGGACATGGTGGAGATCGGTGATGTTTCAGTCATACCATAGCCTATCGCTACCTCTGGCATGTGCAGCTCTTGAATGACCTTCCGCATGAGTTCGATAGGGCAGGGGGCTCCTGCCATCACTCCAGTGCGAAGTGAACGGACATCGAATCTGGCAAAAGTGGGCTCTTCCAGGATGGCATGAAACATCGTGGGTACACCGTAGAGAGAAGTGCATCGCTCTGCCTGAATCGCTTGCAAGGTAGCCTTCGCAGCGAAACTTTCAGCAGGCACTACCACACAAGCCCCACGGGCCAGACAGGCGAGATTGCCGAGAACCATCCCAAAACAATGATAGAACGGCACGGGCACACAAACACGATCAGCTTCGGTGTAGCCCAGCACTTCACCAACAAAGTAGGAATTATTCAGGATGTTATGATGTGTGAGAGTAGCGCCTTTGGGATGCCCGGTGGTGCCCGAAGTGTACTGGATGTTGATGGGATCATCGAAATGCAGGCTGTTTTCTCTCGTAGCCAATGTGTCAGGATTGACATTGCACGCCGCCTGCAGAAACACGTTCCAGTCATCGTCCAGAAAGATAGTTTGCTGTAACTCTGGACATCGTGGCTTGATGGCATCGATCATGCTGAGGTAGTCGCTCTGTTTGAACCCTCGTGCATGAAAGAGCAGCGAAATGCCCGCCTGCTGCAGTACGTACTCCAGCTCCGGCTGCTGATACGCAGGATTAACATTGACCAGGATGGCCCCGATGCGTGCTGTCGCATACTGCACCACTATCCATTCATAGCGGTTAGACGACCAGATACCGACACGATCTCCTTTCTTGATGCCCAGATGCAACAAACTGCGAGCGCAGGCATCGATCATGTCCCAAAGTTGTCTGTAGCTGGCTCGGAATGATTGCGAGCAGATGACCAGTGCTTCATGATCCGGGAAGCGTTCCACTGTCTGTTTCAGATTCTCGCCAATGGTCTGGCCCAGCAGCGGAATACTGCATGCACCGTGGGCATAGGACAACTGAGACATACCAACTCCGGAAGAGGAGGCTGTATCATAATCAAGAGAGCCAACCAAGGGAACGAGCAATGTTGACACGTCGATCTGTCCTGCAAGCCTCGATCAGCAGCCTGCTTGCCACAGGCTACTGGCCCGGTACGCTCGCCGCTGGCGATGTAACCAGCATGAACTTTCGCTTCGTGGTGATGAACGATCTGCACTACCACGACAGGAATTGCACCCCCTGGTTCAGCAAGATGATAGACAAGATCAAGACACTCGAACCAAGCATGATTCTCATCCTGGGAGATCTTGTCGAGCACGGCACGTCATTGCAACATGGCGAGATTCACGACATTCTGAAGACGCTGCCTGTTCCTTACCATGTTGTCGTAGGCAACCACGACTATGCTTCGGATACTGATCGTAAAAGCTTCGAACAATTCCATCCCAATCGCATCAACTATTCTTTCGACCACGGAGATTGGCAGTTCCTGGGGCTTGATACTACGGAAGGTCCCAAGTCACGTAATGTCAAAGTGCCTGCAGACACTATCAATTGGCTCGACAAGGAACTACCCAGACTTGATAAACAAAAACCTACCATCCTCTTCACTCACTTCCCGCTCAGCTTTGGTGTTCCGTTCATCTTGAAGGACGCCAAGCCCATTCTCGAACGGCTGAAACCCTTCAACCTGCAAGCTGTCTACTCCGGCCATTGGCACGGCTACACCGAATTGAAATCAGCGAAGATCGTTCTCACGACCAGCAAGTGCTGTTCATTCCGCCGTGAGAACCACGACAAGACCCCGGAGAAGGGGTTCTTTGTGTGTGATGCGAAAGATGGCCAGCTAACGCGTCAGTTCGTGCGATTGAACTAGGCAGCTTCTTTTAACTGTTCCGGCGTACCATCGATGATCTGCTTCAGGATGGTATCTGCATCCATGCCTTCTGCCTGGGCTTCGAAGTTCAGCAGGATGCGATGACGCAAGGCTGGCATGAAGCTGCTCTTGATATCATCGAGACTGACGTTGTATCGCCCTGCCAGCAGAGCCCGAACCTTCGCTGCCAGCACCAGCGACTGGGCTCCACGGGGGCTGGCCCCGCAACGGATGAACTGATTTGCCAGCGGATGGACGTAAGGGCCTTTCGGATGCGTCGCCAGGATGAGTCGAATCGCATAATCCTGAATCGGCGGAGCGATAATCACTTCTCGTACCAGGCTCTGGTACTTCAGAATGGCATCGCCATCCATTACCTTTTCGGGCTTCGGGGCATCACTTTTGGTCGTGCGATCCAGAATGAAGGCAATCTCTTCCCGACTGGAATAGTTCACCACCAGTTTGAAGAAGAAGCGATCAAGCTGGGCTTCGGGGAGCGGGTAGGTACCTTCCTGTTCGATGGGATTCTGCGTGGCCATCACGAAGAAGGGTTGCTGCAGGCGGTGCTGAACACCACCCACGGTCACGCAATGTTCCTGCATGGCTTCCAGGAGTGCGGATTGTGTTTTTGGTGTGGCACGATTGATTTCATCAGCCAGCACGATCTGGGCAAAGATGGGGCCACGCTGAAACTGGAAGTTGCGTTTGCCCCCTTCGGTTTCCAGCACCACATTGGTACCGATGATATCGCTAGGCATCAAATCAGGGGTGAACTGAATGCGGCTGAAGTGGAGATCCAGCACTTGTGCCAGGGTTCGCACCAGCAAGGTCTTCCCCAGCCCAGGCACGCCTTCGAGCAAGGCATGACCACCTACGAACAAGCACGTCAACACGCCTTCCACAATACTCTGATGACCAACAATCACTTTGCCTATTTCTGCTTGAACCTGTCGAAATGCCTGACGGAATTCCTCTGCACGTTTCTCCAGCGACATAATGCACTCCAACTATTGATGATTGAAAGTCTCATTCAAGATACCGTGATACACCCATGGAAGCTATGAGAAACTGAATGCAAGCAGGGAGCACGATGTGTGCCCCCTGCTTCGTTGATCCAGTTGTTACTGCATCGATTACTTCTTGTCAGCCACCTTGCCGGTGCTGAAGTAGTTGTCGATTTCGCTGGCGATGTTGGTGCTGCTGGTCACTGGAGTGCTGGCAGCCTTGTCGCCCTGCTTGATGTCTTCACGGAGTTGATGTTCGATCATGCTGGTTTCGATGCGGCTTTCCAGGCTGTTGACCAGTTCCTTGAGTTGAGCGATTTCAGGAACCTGGAAGTCTTCACCAGCATT
>CAYPJB010000022.1:0-21805 GCA_964410845.1 uncultured Bacteroidales bacterium
ACACTCCTCGGTCGCATGAAGGAATTCACTCCCACCACCCGAACTGAAGCGATCAAGCTGATGCTGCGTCGCAACGAAGGCATCAAAGCCCTGCTCGCTGCCATCGAAAAAAACGACGTGCCTCTCACCGAGTTGACGCTGGAACAACGCCAGGCTCTGCTCGCTAACCCCGATGATGCCATCGTCTCCCAGGCCAAAGCTCTGCTCGCTCGTGGCGGTGGACTGCCCAGTGCAGATCGCCAGAAGGTCATCGACAGTTGGCTGCCTCTCACCAAAAAGATTGGCGATGCCCCCAAGGGCAAGCTCGTCTTCACCCAGCACTGTTCCAAATGCCATCAGTACGGTGGAGAAGGCAAGCACATCGGCCCCGACCTTACCGGCATGGCTGTTCACCCGAAGGAAGAACTGATCGTTCACATCCTCGATCCGCACCGTTCCGTTGAAGGCAACTACCGAAGTTACACCGTCGTCCTAAACGATGGCAAAGTACTCAACGGCATGATGGCTGCGGAGAGCAAGACCAGCATTGAGATCATCGATACCGAAGGCAAGACGACCCCGATCCAGCGTGAAGATATCGACCAACTGGTCGTCACTAACAAGTCGCTCATGCCTGAAGGTTTCGAGAAGCAGATGAATGAAACCGAGTTCACCAACTTGATGGAGTTCCTGACCCAGAAGGGCAAGTACGTCCCCCTGCCCCTCGATAAGGTAGCCACCATCACCACGGCAAAGGGAATGTTCTTTGGTGACGAGGGAACGTTTGAACGACTGATGTTCTCTGACTGGAAGCCTAAGACATTCAACGGCATCCCCTTTCTCGTCATTGATCCGCAAGACGGAAAGATCAACAATGCCGTGCTGCTCTATGGCCCGCAGGGACAGAAAGCGCCGAAGATGCCGAAGTCCGTTACTATTCCCTGTGCTGCACCGGTTAAAACACTTCACTTCCTCAGCGGTATCAGCGGATGGGGTTTTCCTGCTACCAATCGGCAAAGCACATCCATGATCGTCCGTCTGAAATACGCCGATGGCCAGACCGAAGATCATCCTCTTCGGAACGGTGTCCACTTCGCTGATTATGCCAGCAAGATTAATGTGCCTGAATCGAAGTTCGCCTTCGACCTGGCGGGGAGGCAGTTACGTTACCTTTCGGTGACGCCAAAACGAAGTGAGCCCATTACCGGGATCGAACTCGTCAAGGGCAACGACCCCACAGCTCCGATCGTGATGGCCATCACAGCAGAGTTACGCTGATCCTACGGTTGATCAAGAAGTTCAACAGAGTCGTTCGGAACGCCGAACGACCCTGCCAGAATACCATCCAGTTAGTAGCGGAGTTCCAAACCAACATAAGCATTTCGACCTGGCTGGAAGACACCAAGCCCAGTGCGGAGGTCGAGATGTTCTCGGTAGAACTTGTCGAAAATGTTTTCCACACCAGCGGTGAGGAGCACCTTTTCGTTGAGCTGCCAGTAGCCTCGCACGTCCCAGGTCTGGAAGCCCGGTGTCTGCTGTTCCAGCAGCGAAGCAGCGACCATGCGCTGAGCATCGACCCATCGCCAGATCACATCAACACCATAGCGGGGCTGTTTGCCTGGTTCGTGAAGCCTCATGCCCATTCGCACGTCGAGCGGAACGATATTGGGAAGTGGTTCAGAGTCTGCACCGGGTAGCCCCAAGAGCGGATTGCCTCGATCGCCACGGGTGCGGTCCTGACCACGAACATAATTGACAGTGGTAAAAGGCGTCAATACATCGGTCAAATCGTACTCGGCATAGGCTTCACCGCCGAAAAGCGTTGCCAGCTTGGTATTCACAAACCGAACCTGGAGTGCATTGTTGGCACCCAGCACGATCTTGCCCTGGACATCGCCTAAGGCTTCGTAGGTGATGTAATCGTTGATCCACGAATAGAAGAAGTTTACACCGCCTCGGAAGCGTTCGTAGTCAGCCTTGAAACCGAGATCAGCCTGGTAAAGCTTTTCGGGATTGAGATCTGGATTACCCAGCACTGACGTGAAGCCCTGCTGCAGTGTCGCCAGGAACGGTCCTACTGCATAGAGTTCGGTCGGAGTCGGGGGACGCATCGAGAAGCCAACACCGCCCAGCAAGGTGATATTGTCATTCAGTTTGTATTCGCTGTTCACATACGAGAGCCAGGTGGTGAAGCTTCGGTTCAATGACCTGACACCCAGGGCATCTGCAACGCTCAAAGAGTGATCACACCCACAATCGCAATCGATTTCTTCAAACCCTGGCGGAATGGCGGTAACATCGGAAGTCATGAAATCGACGCGGCCGCCAAACTTCACCAGGAAGCGATCACTGAGCGGATTGCGATGCTCGAAGAACAGACCAGCGGTATTGTTCTGCTCGGTACGAGGCACCGGGTAGTTCAGATCGCAGGGAATCTGAAAGAGCCGATCAAACTCGTTGATACGCTGACTGAGGTAACGGTAATCGCTACCGACAGTCAATTGGGCTTCATTGGCTCGTCCCCAGGTCAGGAACGATTGCACTCCACCCGACGTGGTTTGGCCATCAGTGAAACCGGTGAAACCGCTGAGATCGAGTTCAGGAATCTGCTTGCGTTTACCGGAAGCCTGGGCATCGCCACGGAAGGTCGTTGTGTTGATCCAGCTTCGTACTTCAAAGTGATCGAAGTACCGCTGGTTATCCAGCATATACCGACCACGCCAGCCATTGGTAATCAGCAGGTTCGTATCGAAGATCTGGCCAGGGAACTCCAGATCAGTTTGATCCAGACGGACGTACCCTAAATCGATCCGTGAATTGGCTGAAGGATCAAAGCTGAAGAGGAAGTCGATATCGCGTGAGTTATAGCTGGAGGGGATCGTCTCGCCGTTACCCATTTCGTAATCGTTACCAATTCGCTGGCCGTAACTGAGCCGGGCACCCCAGTCCGAGCCACCACCGAAGATCGACTGTCTGCCATAGAACTGTTCGCCATTGGCTTTATAGATGCTGGCGGTGCGGCCATGCCACTCCACACCGTTCTGGTACCGGGGAGCATCTTCGGTGGCAATGTCAATGAATGAGAACCCGGGACCATAGAAGACCGAGTAGGGACCTTTCACGATAACAGCATCACGGATGACACCCGAATCAATCTTGCTGAGGAAGGTATCCATATCGTTACGGGCTGGGAACCAGAAGGCCCCATCTGACCAGGTGCTGATCTGCCCCAGCTTGTAGCCACGGATGCGTGGTTCGGTAGCAATGGGTGATCGACGTTGCGATTCGATACCACCACTACGGGTAAGCAGATCACCTGCATCACTGGTCGCTAATACCTGGGTTTGCTGACCACCGATCACACCAGTACTGGCAGGGCTGGCAGCTGCAGCCACACGTTCCGCACTGGCACCCGATCCAGCCAGGCTACCAGTCGAACTAGACTGGGGGCTGGTATTCAATGCGCGTTGGATGTCTGGTGAAAGGCCGAGACCGCTCTGGCCCGTTTGAGGTTGGGTGGGAACCGCTGGCACCACTGGCGTCACATCCTGCACCTTCGTGATGGCTGGTTCGAAAATGATGGCAGCACGTGGCTCCGGTACCACCGGGTCGAACAGGATGGTAGCTCCTCGTGGCGTTTCAGGTACCAGCGGATCAAAGAAGATGATCGCTTCCGGCACGTTTGCCAATTGAGCAGGTTTAGCCGGTGGAGGCACCACGCTAGGCTTCTTGTCTTCGGCATGCAGCACCGTCGCCCAGACACTCGCCGCACCGACAAAGGTAAGCAACCGACGGACGTTGGAACGAGAGCGAGGTGACATGGGTCCTCCTGACCGCACTGCCGGGGTTAATGCAACTTCCTCCAGGGACTTATGTTCCCGGCTGATCGGCTGCATCAACGATAGATGGATGATACCGCATCCATGCAGCATCACTGTTACAGTCGGCAAAGATCGAGCTACCGGTTTACGTGGAGTGGACAGCAAGGGGTGAGAATGCTGGCAAGATAGGAAAGGCGATGGGGTTGTTCGGAGGGTAACGGGTAAGGAGAATGTTCTCGTTCCATAGGAAGTGCTGTGGCTGGTCTTCTGACCACGCCGCTCCGGCAAACGTTGGCTGACTCCAGTAAAAATGCAATAAAAGCTAAGTTCGGAGACGTTCGATTACGCAAGTGGCATGGTCAGGAGACCGGCCACAACTTACTTCCTGGAAGCACTAAGTCATCAGCTTCCCACTGGTTGCATAGTCGCTGGGTAGGAAGTCTTTCACGTGTTCTAACAACCCCAACGCTGCCAGTTCTTCGAGTACCCGGGCCGGGGAGTCTTCTTCCAGGCCGTTTTCGACTTCTTCGATCAAGGCCTGTGCCAGTTTCAGCCTGGCTCGACGGAGCATCTGGCGGCAACTGTCAGCTTTGATGGTGGTGTTCAATTTCTTCGAAAGCAACTCCGCCAGTTGTTCGGAACTGGCATCAGGATTCTCCATGCGGAGCTTGAGGAGTTGGTAGGAAGAGCCTGAGGAGCGTTGATCGTCATCTCGGCAACTGATCAGAGCATGGTCGAGAACCGTCTTCTGCCAGGCACCGAGCCATTCATCTTCCCGCTGTTGGTCGATACTGGACGGATCGCTGGCAAGAACTTCCGTTTGCCTGCGGCCTTGCTTAGCCCAGTGATTGTGGATCATATTCCGCACAGCCATTTTGAGGAAGTCGCGGAACCGGCCTTTGGTGGGATCTGCCCCGGCAAAGTCGCCTCGCATCAGGCGAAGCACTACATCCTGGGCCAGTTCATCAGCATCTTCACCCTTCCGAACGATGGCACCAACGTACTTGCGAACGGCTGAAGCATAGCGAAGCACGAGCATCTGCCGGGCTTTGGAGGTGTCTGGATGCGAGCCATGAGCAATCCGGAGCAGGCTCCAGCGGGTACTGATGGCATCTATTCGGTCGGCCATAGTTAACTCCCTTGCTTACTCTTGTGGCCCTGTTGATACTGGCTGAGCGTGGTGCTGACATTTGTACGCAACGATTTTAATGGCTGATACTGAGGATGTTGTTCGATTCCTGCATCAATTGCCTTCAGACAAGAGATAAGCGAATTAATGGCTTCCTGCTGCTGTTCCTGTTGATACAGCAGAGCTGCGACATGACTTTGGATAAAGCAGGCATCGTAGAGATAACCTGCGTCTGTGGGAAACAGTTGCCTCAACTGCTGGTTCACCTGTTCAGCCTGCTGAAGCAGTTTATATGATTTCGCAAAGTCTTTCCGCTCCCCTGCAACCGCACTCTGATCCTGATAGATTTTCACCATCATGGCCAGTTTTTCTCGTTCGGGAAGAACCAACAACGGTATTGATGCCTCAATGGAACGATAGAGTTCATCAGCTTCATCGAACTGACGCAGTGCTATCAGTACGGTAGCCAGTGATTTCCTGCTACTGATCAGATCAGCAGCATTCTGCGTGGTGCGTTCCAGCTGGAAACTTCGTTCCGAGTTCGCAATGATCTGTCGATATTTGTCGAGGGCTGACTGAATATAGCCTTCCCGCTCTTCACGGTTGGCTGCAGACTGACTGAAAGTGATATCATCCGCTATCCCGCTGCGAAGCAGATCATTCGAATGTCTCAACAACTTGAGGTTACTGGGATTATCCTTCTTGAGTTGATTCAGCAGGACCAGGGCTTGCTTCTCAAATGGGATCGCTAGTTCGCGTTTATCCTGCTGACGATGCATCCATCCCGTGTTGATGAGTCTGCGAAGTTCTGCTAGTTGCCATTCGACATCATCCGGTTGAGTCTGACGCTGTTTCTGGATCAGTGAAGCCGTTTCTGCAAGAGACCGCTGTGCTTCCTCCATCGAATGACTGAGGACAAGCTGAACGGTAAAGCTTTCGAGCTTCGCCAGGTACTCCAGTGAAGTAGCTCTATCTTCTGGACGAAGCAAATGCAGTTCGCGAAAGAGTTCGACCGCAGGGCGAACTGAATCCAACGTGAGCTTCTCCATATCTGGCTTCAGTGACAGCTCGCTTGTGATTTTCCCAAGGACTTCGTCCAATGTCTTCTTGGAGAGTTCAAAAGACTTGATTGATATCTCACTGGATCGCTTGACTTCGGAATAGGCCTTCTCCAAGAGAAGCAATCCGACGATTAATCCAGCCAGCAACGCCATAGCCAACCCTACTGCTCCAGCCTGCCAAGGTCGGCGTTTTGCCCACTTCAAAGAACGCTCCAGCCCTCCAACAGGTCGGGCAAGAATGGGTTCACCTTTCAGGAAGCGTTCTAGGTCATCAGCCAACTCAGCTGCAGACGCGTAACGTTTTCTGGGCTGCTTCTCCAGGCACTTCAGGCAGATCGTATCGAGATCGAGAGGCAGCTTGGCTTGTACTTGCCGGGGAGGAATCGGATCGTTACTCAGCACCATCATGATGGTGAGCATTGGTTCGGGCCCCAGAAACGGAGGGCGGCCTGTCAGGCACTCGTAAAGGGTGGCACCCAGTGCGTACACATCCACCGCTGGGGTGAACTTCATCACCCCTGAAGCTTGCTCGGGAGCCATGTAACTGGGACTTCCAAAGACATCGCCAGTTCGTGTGAGGTTGCTGTTGTCGTCGAGTTTCTTGGCCAGGCCAAAGTCGGCAATCTTGGGTTCGAGCCCATCAGCTTCCAGCAACACATTACTCGGCTTCAGATCACGGTGCAGGATGCCCTGTTCATGAGCATGCTGCATTGCCCTGGCAAGCTTCACCACCAGCTTTGCTGCTTCATTGGGAAGTAGAGGACTTGCTTTCAGTCGATCGCTCAGCGTACCACCTGCAACATATTCCATGGCATAGTAAGGACGGCCTTCGACGGTGCCATTTTCGTAGATCTGAGCGATGTTCAGATGACGCAGCCTGGCGATGGCCTGCACTTCCTGTTCGAAGCGAGCCAATGCCTGATCGTTATTGGTAGAGGTAACGAGCTTGAGTGCGACGATACGCTGTAATTGCAGATGGCGAGCCTGGTAGACCTGCCCCATCCCGCCCTGCCCTAGTAGCTTCAATACCTCGTAGCCGGGAACGCTGGGGGTAACTTCGGTCTTCACCCAGATGGGCGCTACTTTTTGCTGGAGCGTGGGGACGGTCTCTTTCATGGTTGGAGTATGACGTGGAACAGGCGACGGGTCAATCGAGAGAGGACAGAAGGCCATGACAGGTATTCGCTTCTCTGGTATGGTTCCACATGTCTAAAGGGTTCCTGATTATGCCATGCTCTCTCTGTCACAAGATTGAACACTACCAGTCGCATGATGTCGTTGCGCTCCTCGAACATTCCATCGTCTTCCTCGGGCCGTGGCAATATTACGAGGGTTACTGCATCGTCACCGCGAAACAACATTACACCGAGTTGTTCGAACTCTCAAATGACGTGCGACATACCCTGATGGATGAAGTAGCACGCACGGCAAAGGCTATTTACGATGTTGTACAACCGCGCAAGATCAACTACGAATGGCTAGGCAACCAGGTGCCTCACCTGCATTGGCATCTCTTCCCACGACAACTGAACGATCCCAACCATTTGCAAGCAGTCTGGCTCGACATTGCTGAAGCGGAGAAGGATGCGGGAAGAAAGAACTTGTGGCAGCAGTGTTCGAGAGGAAAAGACCAGTTGATGAGAGAAATACAAAAAGCTTTGAATCAATAGTGTCATCGCCAATGTCACTTTCCAAATGGGGTATGACATGGCGTAACGATTACTTTCCGATCATTGCCTCTCGAACCAATTGATCGATGGCTTTATCCAGTGCGGCATCGCCTGGGCTGCCTACCCACTTCTTCCGAATGATGCCTTTGTGGTCGATGAGGACGAGCGTAGGCCATCCACTGACTTTCCAGGCACGAGGGATGTCGCCAGCAGTCCCTTTTTCACCACACCAGAAGGAACGCCAAGTGATCTGGTGTTCTTTCAGTCCAGCCTCGATTACCTTCGGATCTTTATCACTGTTAACGCCAATGAGAGCAAATGGTTTACCTTCCAGCCGTTTCACAAGCGACCGCTCGTGAGGGAACATGGCTCGGCAAGGCGGTCACCAGAAGCCCCAGAAATCGAGCAGCACTGCCTTCCCTTTGTAATCGGCAAGGGAAAAGGTGCGACCTTGAAGATCAACGCCTTTGACTTCGGGAGCCTTTTTACCAAGCCCGTAGATAGCCATGTCCTTGAGGTCTGCTGCAGCCCTGGTAGCTTCAGTGCTGTTGGGGTACTTCTCAGTGATGCTGATCAGCAGGCTTTCTGCTTCTTTCTGGGTGCTGACCGAATCATTGCGTAACAGCGTGCCAAGGGCGTAACGGGCAGCTGATTGCACCTTGCTGCTGGTGGATTTGCTGATCAGGTTTCGCAGGATGGGAACAGCCTTCTCATCGCGAGACATGGCAGCAGCAGCGGCGGCAGTTGCATCGTTGTTGGGATACTTCTCCAGGAGAATCAGCTTGGCTTTCTCAGCACCTGCGGAACGGGGTGTAATTTGAATCACCCACTGTGCTGCTTCTGGAGCCAGCTTCTGATTGTTACTTTCAGCAATCGCAAGTGCTTTCTGGGCATATGGCTGCGGGTCGACTCGCATGCGCATCACTTGCTGCCGTTCTTCAGGCGTTTTGGCTGAACGCATCGCAGCGGTGTATTCTTGTTGTTTTTTCGCATAGTCCTGCTTCAACTGCTGCAAGACATCGGTGGCTTGTTTGCTGGGCGGGTTCTGGGCCCAGGTACTGAGCGGGAAACCTGCCAGTATCGCAATGACGACTGGAATGGAGCGTAACATTGCAAGCACTCTGAGAAATGACTATTTACAGATACCAAAGGTTAATAAGCAATTCAGTAGAAATGAAGAAGAAATGGCCTCTTTCTTTAACTATCGCACTATTCTCAATCAGGTTGTGCATGCTGGGTAAGCCTTGCCAGGCAAGGTGCTCAGCACACATCACATTTCCAGCGATTTGCGACGAGCACCTTTGCACTTGTGACGTGCCAATAAGCCCTATCGGCCTGGAGTCAGTTCGGTCCAGTGACCATTGTTTTCTCGCATGAAGTAGCGGCCGAATTGATCGAGTCCATAGACGTTGCCAGTGTTGGCATCGCGGTACATGCCAGGTTGCGTGTAAGGAAGCAGATGACGATGTCCGGTAGGGTCTACATAGGTTGCCTTGCCAGTCATGATGTTTCCCATCTCGCTCTGGTTCTGACGATAGCCTTCCTGCCAGGCTGACATCGCGTTGCGGCTTTCTTCCTGAGCACGCTGAAGACCCCGCCAGGCATCCTGTTCTTTGATCTGGTTGTTGCGTTCACTTTCCATGTAGCGGCGTGTTGCAACGGGATCACCACCGTTCGTTGCAACAAACCAGTAGGCAAAATCACGCAAGCTGGAACGGCCCCCCTGCTGAACGTGCTGCTGATACATGGCTTTGCAACGAGGATCCTGCATTGCTTTCTCGATAGCCTGGTTGGCGCGTTGTTCAGCAGCTCGGACAGCAGAATTCTGCTGGGCCAATGCATGATTCAGCATGGCACCGTAATCAGGCCCCAGGTTATAACCACCGTAGAAAACCTGTCCAAAGGCATCAGTTGTTGAACAGGCACAAGCAGCAAGAGCGATGGAAGCAAGTCGGGCGAACATGTTGAACTCCTGGTGATCGAGGATCGGTCGAGGAGGCGAACTGCCTCAGCAACACCCTGTACCAGTCGAGTTGAGATATGTGACAATGCTGCAAGAACACGAAGGGACTCTGACAGACTTAATCCGATGCAAAGCCTTGCCATTTAGTGTCTTATGACAAATACTGAATTGACTATAATTCCTTGAAATGTCGTTTCACTTGCTCAATAAGCCGCTGTTGCACATCGCTCATCGTTGGTGGAGGGGTGACCAATTCTGCAAGTGAGGTCATCCGAACATCTGCCAGACCACAAGGCACAATCTGCTCGAAGTCATTCAAATGAGTGCAGACATTGAGGGCAAAGCCATGATAAGTCACCCGTTTGGAGACAGCGATGCCAATGCTGGCAAGTTTGGCTTCATACCCGCCAGAGTGGTTGACCCACACCCCAGCATAGCCGGGGCTGGGGCGAGCAGTAATCCCAAAGCAGGCGACAGTGCTGAGTAGCAGTTGTTCCAGTTGACGAAGAAAATCGCCCACCTTGATGGTCAAAGGAATTAGTGGATAGCCAACAAGTTGTCCAGGGCCGTGATAGGTGACATCACCGCCCCGCTCGACGTGGTGGACATCATAACCGAGTGCCCGATACTCTTCCTCACTGTGCAGGAGACTATTCGGCTTGGTGGAACGCCCGAAGGTAATGGTCCTGGGATGTTCCAACAGCAGCAGCGTTGGCGGACGTTTACCTTCTGCAATTTCAGCGTGGTACTTTTTCTGCAGCTGCCAGGCTTCGAGGTAAGGCACCAGTTCCAGCGTTTCGACGACAAGAGAATCGCTAGTCATTAGTTCGTACTGAAACCGGGAGGATGACGACGGGCAATGATCGGATTCTCTTCTGGTGTGTGGAATGGTTTCACTGATCGCAACAGTTCACAGAGTTTCAGCACACGTTCAACAACACTCGAGTGCTCGAGTAATTGCTGTTTCCAATCACTCGGGATAGGCAGTGCGAAACTGACAACGTCAACAATAGTACCCATGGGAGCTGGACTATGCATGAGCTTCTGAAACTGTTCTCGTCCTTCACCATCCACTGACAGCCAGGGAAGCACTTCTGCTTCCAGTTGCTCACGCAGTTTTCCATCTTCGGTGGTTGGAGCATCAGGTAATAGCAGCACTTTGGCCTGGCGATACAGCGTACTGGTCAGCAATTCATGTTCGATCTGCATACGGCAAATGCCACGCAGAACAATGTTGAATTTGCCATCGTCCAACCGTTCATAATCGTGAATTTGCGTCAGACAGCCGATTTTATGAATAGCAAAACTGCCATCGTAATTCTTGTCCCAGCCATCTTTCGGCAACACCAGACCAATCAGCTTATCCTCTTTGAGTGCATTCTCGACCAAGTCACGATAACGTTTTTCAAAGATGTGAAACCCTTTAAGTACATGGGGCATCATGACAAAGTTCGGCAGAGGAAAGAGCCGAGCAAAGCCACGGAAGCCGTCGATATGAAGAAGTGGGTTCATTCAACATTATCATACGACAGTCCAAGGACGTTTGGAGTCAGTAGCTCTTACCGTTCTTCCACTGGATTCGCCGGGTGCCAGAGCATTCCCAGAAACAGCGCGGCAATCGCAAGACTGCAGGGCAATACTCCACGCGGCCACGTCAGAGCCATGGCGAGGCAAGCAACGCCAACGAGACAGAAAATCAAGAGAAACAGACGGCGACCCCATGTACATAGGTGCGGGCTATTGGCATGATTGGCGATCATCATCCCGGTGAGACCCAATGAAGTTGAGATAAAAGCAAGAATGGGTATGAGAGCGGGGAGATAGCCCACGATGTTCCTCCCTGAACATAGTGCGGGTGTGCTTCATTCAATTGGGCAGCGAGATACCAAAGAGCTCCATTCATGGGAAGAGCAGTTGTCGGCAATCCAGTTTGGAAACTTGAGGGAATTCTGCTTTATTCGATTTCCCCCTGAAACCGACTGATATCGGTGATTGCCCAGTCGCAGAATATACTGGCAGAAGCAGTTTCTGATCCAATAAGTCGATAGTGTTACACCGGGAGTTTGTGATGATATCCATCATAGGCATGGTTCTCCTTTGCCTTGTATCAACTGCTCAGCCTAAACCAAAAATCAACAACTTGGAGAAGCTCAATTCTGCTGGCGATGAGAACCATCCATGCCCGAGTCCTGATGGTCAGCAGCTTTTCTATGTAACTAAAGAAAAGAACGATCTCGTCCTCATGAAGGCCGCTCGACAATCGCCAACCTCACCACTGATGCCTGGGAAAGTGTGCGAGGAACTGACAGGCGAAGGCAGTTGCAGCACACCTTTCTTGCTGCCCAAAGATAAGGATGGCTGGGAGTATCTTTACTTCGCCACCCACTACCACACAGGCAAGAATCCGAATTTCGATCTCTACCGGGTTGGTCGATTCAACCCTCAGCGGCCTTTTCAAGGCTTCAATGCTGCCAGCCCGATTCAAGCTAGTGCGAGTGGCAACGATGAGATTGCCCCGTGGGTCAGTTCTGACGCCAGGGAACTTTATTTCAGTCGGAAGACCGAAGCAGGTTGGAAACAAATGTACTGCCAGGCGAAGGAGCCACATGTTTTCGAGAAGCCTGTAGATGCGGGGTTCGAGCCGGGTTATCATCATGCAGTGCTATCACGAAGTGGTTTGACGATGATTCTGCAAGGACCAATGTCAGAATCTCGCCAGGGACTGTTTGTCTGCAAGCGATCGAGCAAGAATGCCTCATGGATGAAACCTGTGCCTCTGGCATCCATCAATGGCGAAGCTGGTAACACCTGCTCACCTGCACTCAGCGGTGATGCTCGTTTTCTCTACTTTGCCAGCGACCGCCCCGGCGGTAAAGGCGGGTACGATCTCTATGTTGCTCTGGTCGGTGAAATTCAGGAATTGAAAAAATGAAGTGACCTCAACATGATTGTCGAGGTCACTATTAGCTGAATAAATGCTTTTTAGAATGGCCAGGGATCGATGGGCAAAGTCGAACCAACGTTCCAGGAGCTTTCCATAATTTTGGCAGAGTAAACTTTGACGTTAGGAGTGACCCAAGCAAGGTTCTTGCCCATTCCACCGTGTGCGGAGGCAATCACCTGCATCTCTGCCAGTGGCTCAGCCATCAAGACATATGATGGAACATCATCATTGCGTTTAATACCAACGACCATCTTATCATTGCCACCTTCGCCCAAAATCCGCGCTTGCACTGACCCCGTACTGGCCCAGTTCGAGTTGATGGATGTTCGCAGTTTATCAGTGCCGTTACCTCCAAGTTGATTCACTAACAAGGCACCTTGAATCAATCCATACGCATCCAGACTGATTTTATCATTGCCCCAACCGCCACGCTGAATGACAGACAAACGGGAATCAGACTCCACACTGGCTCCGTTCATGTAGACAGCCAGTTGATCATTTCCAAGTCCACCATCCTGATCAACAACGACAGTTCGACCAGAGATTGCTCCAGCCAGACTGGCTGAAAGCGAATCGTTGCCAACGCCCCCCAGGGAACGAAACGTCATGCCGGCACGAATATGGCCAAAGATGGCGTCAACAGTATCGTTCCCAACACCACCTTGCACCGTCAGGTTGAGTGGTGATTGAATTTCCAGTGGAGTCGGGCTAGGCCAACTGTAAGGCGGTTCAGGCAGCAGCCCCCCTTCACTATCGCCTCCATCGAATCCGACTGGGACGAATAGTTGACCACCCATGTCTACCATGACAGTATCGTTGCCTGCACCCATATCGATGCTGATGTTTTTGGAATACGAGAAACTTGACCCATCAACGGTGTATGTGAGGTTATCGTTACCACCTCTGGTATCAACGACGATTCGTTTAATGGAAGAACTGGTGTACTCCAAAGCTGGAGGTGATGCAGCAGCGACAGTGGAGCTAACAACACCCCACTGTACAGATAGCAAGTTGAGAGAATCATTCTGGTGAATATTGATCCATTCAGCGGCAGTGTCACCCGTAATGCGAAGCGTGGATCCTCGGTCGACTAATTGGACCGCAACCGCCATCAGATTTCGATCTTCAAGCGCTTCTACAGCACATTGAATACGATTTCGTGTCGTTAACATGGTTAGCTCCATTACAACCGGGCGGCTTGATATCATCGACCGAATCAGACTTCAAGCTGAAAACTAACTGTCTTTGTGGAACAGGCGACTTTCTACCGGTTGTAGCGAGCTTACCTATTGTGAGAGTCAAGGCTGCAAAGATCGGGCATGCCGACTAATGTTTGAATAGCGTGGATTATCTCTCTTACCTTATCTTCCATAATGCCCTTCTTCGTGGAACAATAGGGGAAGGGTTGCCGCAGCTCTGCTACTAAGGGGATAGTTTGTCATGCGTGGATGGCTTATCTGCGTCAGTCTGTTCTTGACGCTCAGCCTGCTGGCATTGGCTCAGGCTCAAACCCCAACAGCATCTTCCCTTGCTTACCAGGTTCGCCTGCGTTACAAGATTGACGCTGAACTCCAGCAGAGATACGCGCTATATAAGCAAATGTTGGCGAGGCTGCAGTCGGCAGGATTCCAACCTGCACCCGGACGGCCTCGAGAAGAACTTTATGGGGACAGTCTAGCTGGCGTGATGCCTGCCAATGGGCTTGGCACTTTACGACTTGAACGATTTCTGCGAACAGCTCTTCTAGTTCCTGTCGGGTATCAGTTGCCAACCGATGCAGAGAAGACGGTCCTGGTACGACTGGAACTCACCCTTACTGGACCAGATCGTCAAAAGGAATTGAGCGAACGGGCACGAGAGCAACTCAAAACCTTGGGCCTCATCGAAAACGAAGGCTACGATCATGTGAATTACACACGCATCCTGGGGCGATTACCCGTACCTGCGCTGGAAACGCTTTTGAAGGATTCGATGGAAACACCAATTCCATCCTCGTTCAAATCCATCACTTTGGTCCATCAAAAGCAGCCGCTGGTTCGCCTGGCTGTTGTTATTGCTGAAGCTTCCCCACCACAGCCTGATGTAAGCCGTTCCTCGCCAGCACCTGCTGGCAAGGAATACCTCGACAAGATCAGCCCTGATCTGAAAGCTCTCCTCGTCAAGATTCCTGAGACTGATCTGGATAAGCTCATGCGCGTGGAACTGGTCCTTGTCGGCAACCAGTTAACTGATCGCTTCCGTTCTCAACTGATTCACTCTGAAACCCGATTTGTCACCGAAGGCAGTATCGGCAACATCGTTACCGGTCTGACCACCCCTTCGAGGCTGACTGCTCTTGCTCAACAGGCAGAGATATCCACGGTTCGCTTGCCTCAACTGCCACGCACCCCGGCCATCAGCAGCGTGAATGCTATCGAGTTCCTGCCGCTTGGGAAACATCTGGGCACTTCACCCATGGTTACGACCGTAGCATATCAACAGACAAAACCTGTCAGCAAGGCTGTAATCATCGGCGACGACTTCCGAGGTTATCAAAAGTTACTCGGCGAAAGCCTGCCTAAACAAACCAGGTTCATTGATGCGACCGCAGAACTCTCCATGGAATTCAGACCCGCTCCAGAAGCTGAAGGTCAGGACATGGGACACAGCACCAAGGTCGCACGTGGCTTCCTCAAGCAATATCCTGCAGAGGAAGTGATCCTGGTCCGAATTGATCCAAGCACACCTTATCAGTTGAAGCAGGTAGGTGAGGCGATTCTTGGTCGCTCCTGGCTTTCACCATCATTGCTGGCTCGTCAGGACGAATTCAAAGAGGAAACCAGCCGGATTGAATCCGAAAAACTCGAAATGCGAGTCATTCGGCAACGCATTCAGCGCGACTTCAATCTCGACGATGCCACCAAGGCCAAGCGTGAAGATTATCGCCTTCGGCAGGCCAAGCTCGATGCTCGAGAAAAAGCACATTATGAACAAGGCCTTCGCATCGAAGCTTTCGTCAATGATGTGATCTTACTCAAGGGCGCTACCAGTGCATGCATTGCGATGCAATGGACTGATGGTTATACCGACATTCCTGGCAGTGCACCTCAACTGCGAACATTACCCCATGACGTGCTACGAGGGAGCAGCTGGTACCAGGCAATCGCTCTTCGCCCCGGCCAGGTGTTCACCGGTCTTTACCGTGATCTGAACAACGACCAGGTAATGGAGTTCAACCAGCGTGGAACAGGTCGCAAAGATCTCGCATTCCTGGCTTGGGATGCAAGCAAGGGTGGTGCCAACGAACCAATCCTTCCTGAAAATACTGTAGTTCAAGTCACACTCAATTGGTTTGAAGTTCATGCTGTCAGTGACTCAGGTGAAGACAAATACCGTAAGCCACTTTCGAACTTCACCCTCAATGTTCTGAAACAACGGGATCCCACCGGCAAGCAGTTGCCTGCTGATGTATTTGAAGTGGTGGCACGCACGCCAGCTGTTCCCGACCGTGTGGAACACAGCAACCGGGGCAGCCACTATCAGGCGATCGTGCGATTTACCGTTCCAGCAGGTGGCGGACGTTACGCCCTGCAACTGGCAGGTACCCCTCCCAATGGAACTGGTGAAGTTGGTGAGCGGGCAGAAATTCATCCTAAGATCAGCCTCGATGTTGTGGATCCTGTGAAACGGGCCTTAGGTCGGGTTGTTTTTGAATCAGTTGCCACTGCTGAGTAGAATAATCACCATAGCTCCTTCCCCTCTACCTGTCGGGTGGAGGGGAGTACTGTTTGCTCTCGGTGATACCCATGTCGAACCCTTTCTGCAGCATCGAAGAGGCCATTGCTGATCTGCAAGCTGGCCGAATGATCGTTCTTGTCGATGATGAGCATCGCGAGAACGAAGGCGACCTGGTGTTGCTGGCCGAGAAAGTCACTCCTGAAGCCATCAATTTCATGCTGATGCAGGGGCGCGGCATTATCTGTCTTTCGATGTCGAATGCCTTGTGCGACAAACTGAACCTGGAACCACAGACTGCCGTCAACACCACTCGCACTGGTACTGCCTTCACTGTCAAATTCGATGCCAAGACTGGCGTTACAACAGGCACATCTGCGTTTGATCGTGCTCGCTCTATTCAAGTGGCAGTTGATCCGAGAACCACCCCTGCCGACCTCGCCAAGCCTGGCCATGTCGATGGCCTTCGGGCTGCACCGGGCGGTGTACTGGTGCGGGCCGGCCACACTGAAGGCAGCACAGACCTGGCACGCCTGGCTGGGTTTCAGGAAGCTGCCGTTATCTGCGAAATACTTACCCCTGATGGCCGCATGGCTCGCGTACCCGATCTCATCGAATACTGCAAAACGCATGGCCTGAAGATGACGACCATCGCTGCACTCATCGAGTACCGCCGAACGAGAGAGAAGCTGATCAAACGGGAACTCTCAGTCGATCTGCCGAGCGAGTATGGCCCCTTTCGTCTTTTTGCTTACAGCTCTGTAGTTGATCCGGAACCACACCTGGCCATCTGTGCCGGAGGCCTGGGTGAAATTGACCCAGCTACAGGCCAAGTGCCGATCCAGCACGATCCAGTGATGGTACGCATCCACAGCGAATGCCTGACAGGTGATATCCTAGGAAGTCAACTCTGCGATTGTGGACCACAGCTGAAACATGCTCTAGCCCAGATTGCCCAGGCAGGGAAAGGTGTTCTTCTCTACATGCGACAGGAAGGGCGAGGCATCGGTCTGCTGAATAAGCTCAAGGCTTACTCGCTCCAACAGGAAAAAGGCCTCGATACGGTTGAAGCCAATAAAGCGCTGGGTTTCCCGGCTGACTTGCGCCACTACGGCATCGGTGCACAGATCCTCGCAGACCTCGGCATCCGTCAGATCAAGCTGCTCACCAACAATCCCAAGAAAGTGGTCGGCGTGGAAGGCTTCGGTTTGCGAATTGTCGAGCGAGTGCCCATTCAGATGCCCAGCAGCAAACACAACCAACGCTATCTGCAGGTGAAGAAGGAAAAGCTGGGGCATTTACTCAGCGACGGTCAATAATCAGTTCGCTTCTTCATATCGTATTCGAAGATGAATCACATGCTTTCAGTCTCAGCGGTTAGTTATTCGATCTGCTGCAATAACTGCATCTTTCTTCCGATGTACTCTTCTACTGCGTTGTCCGCATGCCGTCGTAAGTGTTCGATGTCACACGGTTCGCCACAATCATTCTGCCAGGCTTTGAGTCGACGATACATGGACTTCGAGATGGTAAGCGAATGCTGTTCTTCATCCTGCATGGCTGTAATGAACGCACCGCCAATCAGTGAGATGAATGTACCGAAGATACTCAGACCGATGACCATGGTCACACTGGCGATGAACCGGCCCATAGCTGTTACCGGGGCAAGATCGCCATACCCCACCGTAGCGAGTGTTACCACACACCACCACAGTGCATCACCCATGGACTGGAATTTGTCGGGCTGGGCATCACGTTCTACTTCGTAGATCGCAGTGGAACTGATCGTCACCACCATGACCAGCACCAGGCCAATGATTTCCAGTTGCGGAAGCACTTTACGAATTGTTGCAAAGAACGACTGCATTGCCCGGTTGTAACGATAGACCTTGAGGAGTTGCAGCATGCGAATCATGCGAAGGATTCGAAGCGATCGCAGATCGAAAAATTGGCTGAAGTAGAAGGGCAGGATAACCAGCAGGTCGATGATTGCCATAATCGTAAAAGGATAATGCCAACGGTTTGGCGCCCAGTACCAGCGGAGAAAATACTCCACCGTAAAGATGCTGATGATGACCATATCGACAACGTGAAGTACATGGACGAGCAGACCGTTATCCCGATCTCGCACCACGTGAAGATCGATCATGTGAACGACCAAACTCAACAGAATGGTTCCCTGAATGAACCATTCGAAAGCGTTTGATTTCTTGAACATCACAAAGTCCTGGCGTTCGTCGATGACGAACACTGTAACGGATCTTGCGTTTTTGTGAATGCGAAGAGATGAGATGCGAACAGGGTCGTTCGAAAGATCAAACAACCCTGTCAAGATCGAACAGTGTAAAGCTGATTGAATCAGAGCGACGCAACTACTTCCTAACTATCGGTACATCATCACTATTACCCCACTCGCCCCAACTGGCATGGTAGTTGCGAACGTCTTTAGCACCCATGAGTTCCATGGCAAAGGCCATGACCGACGAGCGTCCACCACCCTGGCAGTGGGCAATCTGTGGAGTATTGACATCGATCCTGGCGTCAGCGAAGAGTTTACGCAATTCTTCGGCTGATTTGAAACGTTTGGTCTTGGCATCGATCAATTGTTCCCAGTCGAGATTGCGAGCACCGGGAATACAGCCGCCAAACTTGTTCTTGAGTTTATTTTTGCCTGTATGTTCATCAGTCGTACGAGCATCCACAATGCCTGATGACTTGGCTGATAGAGCCTGCAGCACATCTTCCTTGGTGGCAAGACGATGCCTGGATTTCTTCAGTTCAATGTGACTAGCCTTGGTAACACCAGTTTGAACCGACATGGGTTGCTTGCTCTCGACCCAGCCCGACCAGGTGCCGTTGAGCAGTCGGACGTCTTTCAGACCCCAGAACTTGAGTATCCACCAAACCCGGGCTGCATCCTTGTTGGAAGCATCATCATAAACCACGATACGGCTGTCAGGGAATATCCCCAGCTTGCCAATTCTGTCGCTCCATGCGATCTCGTCTTTGCCATCCTGAAACTCCTTGGCCCACTCAGCCGGATCGACGTGAAGTGCTCCGGGAACATGCCCCTTCTGGTAGGCATTCAGCGGACGAGCATCGAGAACAATGAATGCAGGTTTGTCGCTCTGAGCCTTCAGTTCGGATGGCTCGACGAGCATATCCTTCACGGGGTAGGTGTCTACATAGCTGGCAAGCAGCAGAAACAGGATCGACATCATGATGCATCTCGTTGGATCGGAGGTAAGCGTCGAAGGATCAGTACACCAGTCGAAAGAAAAATAAAAGCTACTCCGAAAAACAGAAATAGGAATTGAGGTGGAAATACTCCCCATCCAAACAGGTTTGCGGCTGCCATGAGGAGTGATATCTCTGTAATCAAACCTGCCAGTATCAGCAGAATAGAACCGAGAGCTCTCAATGATGCACCACCGTGATGCGGTTCACCAAACGACGCTGGCCCAGGTGCGGAATGACCGCTTCCTGAGCCAGTTGCTTGAGATAATACCGTGCCACCTTACCGGTGAGTATGACACGATCCTGGTGCTCAGTCACTGTGATATGCTTGAGCGCAGGAATCCCAGTGAAGTTAAGCGCCTGGCCACACAGATCATGGAGATCGTAGACCGTGCTATCAACCGTGGAGATAGGCATCTTATCCGTCCTCCTCGGATCCCGCGCTGCCGTCCAGCATCAAGCGAAATTAATTCGTCTCGACACGGAAGTCATCATGACATTTGGCACAAGAAGCGCTGAGATCGTTTACAGCTTTCTTCAGTTCAGGCAATTTCTTATCCTTGGCCGCTTGTGCAGCAGCCAGGGAGTGTTTGCGCATCTCTTCAGCGGATGAGAGCCAATCTTTGGCTGTCTTCCCCTTAGGCATTTCAGCAGGCACGTGAGCCGAAGTTGCAACACTCATGGCAGCCAGTTTGTACATGGCTGCCTGTACTTCCTCAGCCTTGCCCTTGGCGCCGAACGAACTGGTCGTCAGTCGCTTGTATTGGGTCAGGTTTCGGTCAACATCTTTTACCGAAACATCCATGATGATCTTCAAGCTGGTAGCTTTTCCCAGGTCGGCATCAGCCTTATCGCCAGTCAGCGATTTGTAGCCGGAGAGGCTGGCAGTGAGTTTCTTGGCTTCGTCACCTTTCTTGGCCTTGGCCGCTACAAGCAGTTCCTGAGCCACTTGGCGCAGCCCGGTGGCATTGGCATTGCCAGCACGATGAGCGATTTCAGCATAAACAATCAGGTTACTGGCTTCAGCCTGGATGCGTTTGCCGTTCTGATTGAACTGCGAGGCGCTGGCGGTGTAACTGGTAAGGTTCTTGATCGAGTCTTCCACCAGCTTGGTGTAAGCAGTTTCAGGCAGGATCTCCTTCCAGTTGGAAATGTCCAATTTGCCATCAGCATTGGCAGATACGGTGACAGCCAAAGTAGCTCCCACAGCACACCACAAAACGAATCGGTGCAGACGGTTCACTGCTCATCCTTCCTGCTAGAGTGTGTTCAACATGACGCGAGTCATCAGGCGTGCCCAAGATTATAAACGCACCGCTTAGGGGTACGCAAGGGGGTGGGGCATTTTTGCGATATTAAACAAACATCTCTTCATTTAATGAAGGGCTACATCTTGCCCAAACTACGCCACTAAGAATTGCGACTTACCGATTACGCAGTTCGGGTAACAGTTCCATCAACCGTTGATCGTTACTTGCTCTTCGTTCACCTCGTGCGAACCGTTGTCGTTGTTTTTGTAGCAGTATGCGTTCGTGAAATCGTTTGATTTGTTGAGGGGTGTCAATGATATCGTGGATGCCGTTCGAACAGCCCGAGACATAGCAAGAACGGTTTTCGTGGCAGATGTGCCGAATGCGTTTCATCAGATCCCGCAAAAGCTTGGGATCATCACGCAGTTCAGACTTACTGATGCCAACAACACGATAAAACCTGGCAGGAAAGCCATCGACAAAGCGGTTCCAATGTTTCCAGGTTCGTAAGTCCTTGCCAAGCTTCCGATAAAACATGGTAAGCGAAGCTGTCTGCAGATATCGCCAGTCTTCACGAAGCGGAACTATTTTGCTGAGCCATTCGTAACTGTTCGGGTTGTCATGATTGAACCAGAAGCCCAATCCTGTTTCCAGCAAGTGACATCCCAGTTGATAGCGCTGGTTGTAGTAGTGCAGAGGTGCCATGGTGTAGATCAGCCAATACCCTTCGACACCATCCGCTTCATCCCACTGGTGTTTTGCATAATTGAGAGTCTTGCCATATTTAATGCGATCACGAAGCCGAGCCTGTTTCAGTGCGGCATCTAATTGATCCATAGTGCAAAGCGCTTCCAGCTCATACCTGAAGGTAAGCAATCCACATTGACTTCCTGGCCCTCTTGCAGCGTATCGACGGATTGCACGACATGCCTGCACGGTGCGTACGTTCTGGTCATTAATCATTAATTGGCAGAGATATCGTTCATAGAGGATTTCAGCATCGTCTAACTTGAGTTTCCAGAGATCTGGCAGTCGGG
>CAYPJB010000023.1:0-10007 GCA_964410845.1 uncultured Bacteroidales bacterium
GATGCTCATGGATGATTCGAGCATTACCTTGGTGATATCGCGGGTCGCGTCGGTGCAATAGATGGGGCCAGTAAATCCCTTGGAGCAGAGCAGCGGGAGCCTGCCGGTGTGATCAACGTGGGCATGAGTCAGGAAGACAGCCTTCACATCCTTCGGATCGAACGGAAACTCCTGGTTTTCTTTGTGGGGTTCAGGCAGATCGTTCTGAAACATGCCACAATCGATCAGGAACAGCCCCTTGCTGCACTCAAACAGATGACACGATCCCGAAACCTGCTGGGTTGAACCATAGAACGTCAGCTTGGGATACTTCTTCGGCTGGTGTCTGGCATGGGCAAACGCCAGGTTGGCTGCGGAAAGTCCAGCAATACCACTGATGAAACCTCGTCGATCAAGCATGGCCATCTCCAATGCCTTGTCAGCCTACCCTAGCTTCGTAACTAATGAAGTATCTTATCGTTTCCGCCATGAGAGAGCGTATGTCCGTTCGTAAAGCGCTGGTCACCGGTATTACCGGGCAAGATGGCTCCTACCTGGCGGAACTGCTGCTCAGCAAAGGTTACGAAGTACACGGCATCATCCGCCGGAGCAGCAGCTTCAATACCGAACGCGTGGAACATCTCTATCACGATCCCCATGAGAAGGGCGTCAAGCTCTTCCTGCATTACGCGGATCTGACCGATGGTAACAGTCTAGCTCGCGTTATCCGCCAAGTACAACCGGGCGAAGTATATAATCTCGGTGCGCAAAGCCATGTCAGGGTGAGCTTCGATCAACCGGTGTACACGGCTGACGTTGCCGGCCTGGGAACGCTGAAGCTCCTGGAAGCTGTTCGCGAGTATCAGCAGACATCGGGCAATGGCATTCGCTTTTACCAGGCTTCCAGCTCCGAGATGTTTGGCAAGGTCGTAGAAACGCCCCAGAAGGAAACTACTCCCTTCTACCCCCGGTCCCCTTATGCTGTCGGCAAGCTCTTCGGCCACTGGATCACCGTGAACTATCGTGAAAGCTACGATATGCACGCCAGTTGTGGCATTCTCTTCAACCACGAAAGCCCACGGCGAGGCGAGACCTTTGTCACCCGCAAGATCACCCGTGCCGTGGGACGCATCAAGAAGGGGCTCCAGAAGGAACTCTTCCTGGGCAATCTTGATGCCAAGCGCGACTGGGGCTTCGCAGGTGACTATGTCGAAGCCATGTGGCTGATGCTCCAGGCCGAGAAACCAGACGATTATGTGGTGGCCACCGGCGAGACCTATTCCGTGCGTGAGTTCTGTGAACGGTCCTTCGGGCAGGTCGGGCTGAACTGGAAGGACTTCGTTCGCTTCGATGCCCGCTACCTGCGCCCTGCCGAAGTGGATCTGCTGTTAGGCGATGCCAGCAAGGCCCGTCGTCAACTGAACTGGAAGCCCAAGGTGGGCTTTGCAGAACTGGTGAAGATGATGGTCGAATCGGACCTCGAACTCGCTGAGCGGGAATATACACTAAAGCAAGCGGGGTTCAAAACATGAATGGCGGATTGTCGTGAGGAGTAAGTCATGTGGGCTATCTTCGAGGGTCTTACCAGCAACCAGCTTCTACTGTTCATCGTCGTACCGCTTATCATCGTCAGTCATGCTTTCAGCCATTTCTATTCCTCATCAGCAGAACGACGGCGAATGCAGGACATGGAAGCAGCCTTAAAGCGGATGGAAAAGAAGCTCGAAATACTCCTGCAACATACGCAACTCACAGCAGATGATCGGCAGATTCTTCGAGAGGTAGACAAACTATTTTCCTAGCTTTCCGATTCAACTAGCAAAGCAAAGCATGCTCGACCTTCAACAAGAACGTATCATCGTCACCGGCGGAGCAGGGTTCCTCGGCAGGGTCGTGTGCGCTCAACTGCAGGAGCGTGGTGTACCTTCTGAGCAGATTATTGTGCCCCGCAGCAAGGATTACGATCTGACCGTTCGCACCGATGTCGATCGCCTTTATCGAGATGCCAGGCCTACGGTCGTCATTCACCTGGCCGCCCGGGTCGGTGGCATCGGGGCCAATCGTGAACATCCCGGAGCCTATTTCTACGCCAATATGGCCATGGGATTGCACCTCATTGAAGCTGCTCGATTGAATGGCCTGAAGAAGTTCGTTCAGACGGGGACCGTATGTGCTTATCCCAAGTTCACGCCTGCGCCCTTCAAGGAAGATGATCTCTGGAACGGCTACCCAGAAGAAACGAACGCTCCATACGGAGTAGCCAAGAAGGCACTCTTTGTCATGCTCGATGGCTATCGCCGTGAGTATGGTTTGCAGAGTGCGGTAGTGGTGCCGGTGAATCTCTATGGCCCGGGCGACAACTTCGATCTGCACAGTTCCCATGTCATCCCCGCCCTCATTCGCAAAGCCGAAACGGCACGCGTGAAGAACGAGCCCACCATGCCAGCGTGGGGTACCGGCTCTGCATCCCGTGAGTTCCTTTACGTAGAAGACTGTGCCCGTGGCATCATCGCTGCCACCGAACGGATGGATGAACCGATTCCCATAAATCTTGGCACCGGCAACGAGATCACCATCAAGAACCTCACTGAACTCATAGCCAGATTGTGCGACTACCAAGGCAAGATTGTCTGGGATCCATCCAAGCCCGATGGTCAGCCTCGTCGGCAACTCGATGTCACTCGAGCCAGGAAGCTTTTGAACTGGCAAGCGCAGATGCCCTTCGAGGAAGGTCTCAAGCGAACCATTGCCTGGTGGCGAACCCAGGGCGATCAGGGATGAGCAAACCCCGCATCGCCATCCTGTACCACTTCTTTCACCCTGATGATGTCATCAGTGGCCAGCTCTTTTCAGGCCTCGCGGAAGACCTCGCCCAGCGTGGCTGGGACGTGGAAGCCCTGACCAGCAACCGTTCCTGCCATGCAGATAAAACGATTCGCCCCAGTGTCGAACGATGGAATGATGTCACCATCAAGCGCATCTGGCGGCCTCGACTTAAACAGGCAAGCAGCAAGGGACGCATCCTCAATGCTCTCTGGATGATCACTGCCTGGTCGACGATTGCCTTTCGTTCGAAGAAGAACCTGCCTGATGTCCTCTTCATCGGCACCGATCCGGTACTCTCTATCCTCGTTGCCGGCGTGGTGAAAACACTGCGTCCCCAGGTGAAGGTGGTACACTGGGCGTACGATCTCTACCCCGAAGCAGCGGTGGCTGATAACCTCCTTCGCCCG
Organism: uncultured Bacteroidales bacterium; assembly: GCA_964410845.1. Taxonomy (GTDB): domain Bacteria; phylum Planctomycetota; class Planctomycetia; order Gemmatales; family HRBIN36; genus JAEUIE01. The sequence continues at coordinate 3,213 of CAYPJB010000023.1, forward strand.
GAGAGCAAGTTCGTCAATCTCATCCAGAAGATGCTCGGCTACGCTTACCGTTGCTGTGATCTGGTAGCTGACCTTGGCCAGTGCATGCGTGATCGACTGGAACACTATGGCCATCGTTGCCCCAAGCTGACTCTGCCTCCGTGGGCCCTGGTCGAACCTGCACAGATCGAGAAGGCCAATCCCCAACTTCGTCAGCAACTCTTCGGCGATGCCAGGCTGACCCTGATGTACTCCGGCAACTTCGGTCGAGCCCATGAGTATGTCGAGTTCCTCGAACTCGCCCGCAAACTCCGCAACACCGGGATCGTGCTGGGTTTCTCCGTGCGAGGCAACCGGGTAGATGAACTGAAAGCTGCCATCACACCTGACGACACCAATATCCGCTTCCTGCCCTTCGCCTCCGAAGCGGAACTGAGCCAGCATCTCGCCTGTGGTGATATCCACCTCGTCAGCCTGCGTCAGAACTGGACAGGCATCGTCGTTCCCTCCAAGTTCTTCGGTTGCCTGGCTTCCGGTAGACCGGTCATCTTCGCAGGCGAGAAGGAAGCCAGCATCAGCCGCTGGATTGCAGAGTACAACGTCGGCTGGCATCTACAGACATCGAATGTGGATCAGGTAGCGGAGCAGTTGAAGCAGTTAGCTTCTGCTCCATCAAGTTTAACATCGATGCACCAGCGTTGCCGCGAGGTGTACCATCAACATTTCAGCAGGAAGTGTATTGTAGCGCAGTGGGATGCGGAGCTGAAAAAGCTGATAACCTCCGGTCATTGACCGGACTACAGCATGCTACAGTTTCTCTTTCAGCTTGGTAATAATCAACGTTTCGAGACGGGTATCACGTCCAATGTCTATCCAGTTGGAATTGGCTCTCTTCGAAGGTGCAGCAATGTTCTGAGCATCAATAGGATCATCAGGTCGAAGCTGAAGTTGCCTGTTGAAGACCACCTGTCGACCCGGATCTTCCAGTTCCTTCTGAATGCGTACCAGGACGAAGTAGCCACCCACTTCCGCGGGGGTAATTTGTACTTGCAGTCGGCGACGGATCGATTGAGCAGTTGACTGCCAGATCTCGTAGCCGTCGTAGTACTCGTAGCGGAACCAGTCGAAGATACCTGCCGAGAGACGAGGTACTCCCATGATTTCGCCAGCATACATATTACTGTTGGCGATATCGAAGTAGGTCTGACAGATGTCGTATACCGTGTCGTACACCCGCTGATACTGTTGTGGATCATGCCCTTGTGGCACAAAGAGCGGATTTTCCGTCGGAATCGATCCACGCACCAGGTAGGGATCGTCCTGTAAACCCGTGCTCGCACAGCCGGCGCCTAGCAGGGGCAGCATCAAAAGTAGCGCCAGTCGGTGCATTTTCCCGCCCTGAATGACAGAAACAGCAGATTCAGCCGCATAACAGGAAGCGTAGACCGCTGCAAGACCAGCTTTGCTGCTTTTCAATGAAGGCATTCTCTCCAGTCTGCCGATATTCCCCTAGTCCTCAGAAAACTCACCGGAGTGGGGTGTTTCATGCAGCGCGAATTGAATGTCCTGGCGCTTCATAAAGGCATGGAACATTACCTGTTTCTCTATGAAGATGAGAGCGTGCCTTCGCTCGTCGATCTTTTTCGTCGTTATGCATCAGATAATGACATCAGTTTCAACTGGTTCGATGCAGCGGTGTTGACAGAAAAGTGCAAATCTCAACTGGCAACGGAAACAGCAGCTCCTCAGCATGCTCCACGTTTCCCCGCGGAGGCTGCAGGATGAACGAGGCTCTCGCCTCCTTCCTCAAGCATCTGGTGGATGAGAAGAACGCGTCCGAACATACCACCAAAGCCTACCGCGACGACCTGTCGCAAGCCATCGATTACTTTCGTACCCAGCTTGGCAAAGAGGCGACCATCAAGCAGGTCAGCACCCGCACCGTGCGTGGGTTCATGGCACACCTGCACGAACAAGGCTTCAGCAAATCGACCATCGCACGCCGTCTGGCAGCACTGCGTTCCTGGTTCAAGTACCTCTGTCGACAAAGTGAGCTGACCCAAAGCCCAGCCGAGGGTGTACGCGGACCGAAGAAAGACAAGATCCTGCCCAAGTTTCTCACCGAGGAAACGACCGACAAGGTGCTGACCACTCCCACCGACGACGAATCCAGCGGACCACGAGATCGGGCGATACTCGAAACCATCTACTCCGCCGGACTGCGTGTCAGCGAATGTGTGCAGTTGAATATCGATGATGTCAACCTTGATGACCAGGTGCTGCTCATTCGTGGCAAAGGTAAGAAGGAACGCCTCGCCTTTCTAGGCCCTGGCACTGTGAAGCTCATTCAGGAATGGCTGGAAGAGCGAGCCAAACTATTAAAGGTGAAAGGCAAGAGCACTGAGGCTGTCTTCATCAACAAGTTCGGCACCAGGCTCACTACTCGCAGCGTCGGTCGATTGCTAGCCAAGTATCTTCGCCAGCTCGGCATGGCAGGCCAGGCCAGTCCACACACTCTCCGGCACAGCTTCGCCACGCATTTACTGGATCGCGGTGCCGAGATCCGCAGCGTTCAGGAACTGCTCGGCCACCGCAGCCTGACGACGACGCAAATCTACACCCACCTCACCACACAACGCCTGCAGGACAGTTACAAGAAGGCACATCCACGGGCATAGTTGCTCAGATTGACTATTTCCAGTCAGGATCAGGTGCCGAAAAACTGATCCGCTCACCACTGACGGGATGCAGGAAACTCAACTTCGAGGCATGCAGACACATCGGTGGAGCATCGGTATCGACCGTCTGCTTCTGCCCTACTACCCGGCCTGCCAGGTAGGTAGGATCACCGACAATGCTGTAGCCCAGGTGCCAGAGGTGCAGGCGAATCTGATGAGTACGACCTGTCTGGGGTCGCACTTCGAGAAGCGTGGTGCCATCGCCGTAGCGTTTCAGCACACTGAACTCGGTGTAAGCCGAGACGCCATCCTGATCGACAAAGCGAATGCCCGCCCAGCCTGCTTCATCGCTGATCTGCTTATTGCAGCTGAAGTGTTCTTCAGTCGGTTCGCCGTGAATGCGGGCAAGGTAAGTCTTCTCCACCTTCCCGAACTCAAACTGGGGCTGAATCAGCCGGGCCCACCGTCGACTGCGTGAAAAGACCACGACACCCGTGGTGTTGGCATCGAGCCGATGGGCAGGACGCAACTTCTCCGGTGCATACGCCAGATTGAGCAGATGCTCCAGCGTATTCCGATGATACCGCCCACTGGCATGCATCGGCAGCGGGGCAGGCTTATTCACTACCACAAATCCCGTATCTTCATGCAGTATCTCGATATCCGTACTGACATCCGGTTCCTGGTACTCCGGGAAAAGTCGATAGTACCTTTCCCCCGGTTCGACGATTCGATTCGGCTCTACCGGCTGTTTCTCCGGCCCCAGCATCTGGTGCAGCGCAAATGCCTCCGTCCAGTTATCGTGTGGCACCTCCGGGAAAACATCGTACAGCACATCCAACAGTTTCATCCCCGCATGTTTCTCCGCAATGCGCATCGGCCTGGTATTAACATGGGGCTTGCTGCCGGGTAGGGGGGACGACACGGCACGCAGTTTCTTCATCCGTCGAGCGATCTTGGCTGCCTGGGCTTCCTCATCGGTCTTGAAGCAGTAGGGACAGGAATGCGGCGGCACGTATCGGGCATCAGCCTGATCTTCGGGTTTGAGTGGCATCAGGCACGCGAAGCAGAGTTCGACATCAGTCTCTCGCAGGGCAGGGTCGACACCCACCCGCTGATCGAAAACAAAGCACTCACCATCATAATGGGCTGAACCGCATTCTTCGAAATACTTGAGAATGCCTCCTTCGAGCTGGAAGATATTACGAAAGCCTTGCTGTTCCATGAACGGCCCGGCCTTTTCACAGCGGATGCCACCCGTGCAGAACATCACGATGGGCGCTTCCTTCATCTCGCCGGGAAGCTTCTTCACCGCTTCGGGAAAGTGACGGAAATGATCAATATCCAGTGTCAGTGCATTCTGAAAGGTACCCAGTTTCACTTCATAATCGTTGCGGGTATCGAGCAGCGTAACAGGCTTGCCTTCGTCCAGCCACAACTTCAGCGTCTGTGCAGGCAGCTTCTTCGAGGTGTAACGAGAGGGTTGAATCCCCGGAACGCCGAAGGCGATGATTTCCTTTTTGAGCTTCACCAGCATGCGGCTGAAGGGTTGATGATCACTGTAGCTGTACTTGGCTTGCAGCTTTTCCAGCCCCGGCACCCGTCTCAATCGCTCAAGAAGCAATTCAATGGATTCCGCCGAACCGGCAAGGAAGAGATTGACCCCTTCCTCGCTGAGCAGGATCGTTCCCTTCAGATTCCATGTTCGGCACAGGCCCTGCAGTTCCGCCTTGAGTGATTTGACGTCCGTCAGCTCAGCGAACTGGTAGGCAGCGATATTCGTGTACTTGGTCATTTCGTTATTCTATAGGCAAGTTGGAGTAGATGTGGCAGTACTCCAGAACCTCGCCACAGCATCACCACCCAACCAAATCCCCCTAGGCAAGCTGGGAAATCTCGCTATGGTGTGGGCGATTGTTTCCCTGCCAGGTGTGCCATGAAAAGATGGTTACCAGTCGTCGCTGTCAGCTCCCTGCTTGCCACCGTTCAAGCAGATGATCGTCGGCTCATTCTCAACGATAGCATGGTGGAAACTCTCGAAGCAGGCAAAGCTTCCGTTGGCGATGTGACGACCCTCAAGCACTATGAAGGGCTCAGACACTTTGCCCAGGGCAGAATGCTCGAACTGAAAGACCGCATCCCCGAAGCACTGCAGCGATACCAGCTCGCCAACCAACTGGATGGCCAATCGACAGATCTCATCCGTCACATCCTGCCACTATGCTTCAAGCTGGAACAGAACGTCAGTGCCATGAAGCTGATCAGGCGGTCACTCGCTCTTGATCCCAAACAGGCAGATCTCTGGATGAAGTTCGCCCAGAGCCTGCTCGAACTTCAGCGGTACCACGAAGCCAGCGAAGCAGTCAAACAGGCATTTCAATCGGTGGACTTCCAGCAATACCCCGCCTTTGCCGCTGACCTCCATGTGGTGAATGCCTGCTGTCTGGAAGCTCACCAACAGCACTCTGAAGCAGTCAGGGAATATCAACAAGCTCTGACCATCATTCAGGATCGCAACCGTTACCTGGAAGATCCCTATTCACCCACCGTCGAAGAAATGCCCATCGAAGAAGCCAAGCTGCTGGAACGATTGGCCCGGGCAGCGTTGGCTGCCAGGCAATGGGAATTGGCGATGGATTCGTACAAGCAGGCGCAAGCTCTGGTACCCAGCGCCAGCGATCGTATTCAACTGAACCTTGCCGAAGTCTACCTGGCGGCAGGTAAACCGGAAGCTGCCAGCGTACACCTGCAGAAAACCGTGGCCCAGCATCCCCGGGCCGACGAAGCCTATCGGCTCTACATCAGTTCGCTTCAGCAATCTGGGCGCGAAGCGGAGATTATCCCCACTCTCGAAGAACTGCATCGCCAGGCGCCACAGCACACAGCCATCAACCTGGTGCTGGCTGAGCAGTACACCCAGAAGAAGCAGTACCACGAAGCAGAGCTGCTCTACCGAGAGATCATGTCCGTGGAACCAGCGCCCTTCGTTGACGCCATCGCAGGCTACTATCGGCTGATGATGATACAGGGGAAAGCAGATGAAGCACTGTCTGACTTCGATCAGATGCTGCACCAGCAAGCCCGTGTTCGATGGGCACGTGTTGCAGTACAGGCGCTGCTGGCAGATATCGGCATGCTCCAGAAATGGCTAACCTTGCCAGCCATTTCCGAAGTGCAGCCCAACACCAGGCTCACATTCATCAGGCTCTGTCAACAGGCAGAACTCTGGAGCGATGCCGAGCGACTCATTCGACAGCATCTCGTCTCGGATACCAAGCCACAGGAAACCTACCTGCTGCTGGCGCGCTCACTGCTGGAACAGCAGAAGTTCAGTGAACTGGTCACAATCTGTCAGGAAGCCATCAACCATCCTGCCATCCAGCAGCCGCTCGTTTTTCACATCGAACAAGCCAAGGCACATGCCCGTCTGAAGCAGGCTGCACCAGCCCAAAAGGCCCTGCAAGCTGCACGCGAACTGTGTGCACCAGGCACCACGGATGAACACAAGCTGCTCTGCACCGAACTCTACATCAAGCATCTGCTCGGCCAGCATGCTGCCTGTGTCCAGCAAGCGGACGCTCTCCTTAACACATCACTCGCAGTCAGCCCCTGGGCTAGGCAGGTACGCTATGTAGCGGCCCATGCCCACGAATCGCTCGGGCACCATGCCGAAGCCCTCAAGCAGTATGATGCCATCATCAAAGTGGATCCCAACGACAGTGAAGCCCTGGCGGCCCAGGCTCGTTGTCTGCTTTTCCAGAATGTTGACCTCAAACGTGCCGAGACGACTATCCGAACAGCCATCGAACTCGATCTCATCGACCAGCACAAGAAACGCCGTTTCAGCCCCACGCCAGTCAAGCTCGAACCGAAGGCAGACTACCAGGCTACCCTCGGTGCCATCCTGCTGAGGGCAGGCAAGGTACCCGAAGGCACCCAGGCCCTGGGAGAACTTCTCACCCGTCATCTTCGTCCTGAACCCTGGGTGATGCTAGCCATCGGCGATGCCTACCTGATGCAGCACAAGAACGACGAAGCCCGGCAGGTCTGGAAGCAGGCCCTCGACCTGCTTCCACTCTCTGGCACCATGGGCACCGATCTCACCGGCTCACTGCAGGCACGGCTCAAAGCCGTGTCG